>NZ_JBQFWR010000008.1:0-197872 GCF_056540425.1 Ruegeria sp. AN6 | reverse complement strand
ATAGATTACTCATGTTATACCCCTGAAACTCAGGGGCTTGAATCATGCAGCCGAGATGACGGCAACCAAATTAATGGGTCCAGAACCTAACCCCTTGGTTTGCGAAATGTGACCAATCGCCATATCGCCCACATCATTCGCAAGTTTTGCGACCGTCTTGTTGCTGACTTTGAAAATTCGCTCGCAGGCGCGCTGAGACATGCACTCGGTCAGGGAGTGAACGATTCCTTCGCGCTTTTCTTGGCTCAGTCGGTTCACTTTCCCTCCTCTATTCACGGCATTTTCGTCTACCTACATCCTCAAATAGTATCAATGCAACTATTTTCGTATCGACGATACGTTTTTGGCATGCTAAGGTCGTGCAGGATGTGATCGGAGGTGGGATGTGATCGGAGGTGGGAAATGCATTTAGCAGCAATGGGGGATGGTTGGCAGACTGTGCCTTCCACATTTGAAGCAAGAGACGTCCTCAACATCACCGGGCTACCTCAGTCGCTACTCCGACTCTGGAGAAAAAGAGGCTATCTGCCAGAAAAGGAGCGAGGGCGATGGGCAAAGCACGACACCAAAGAAATCATGGACGCTTATTTGCTTTTTGCTCTCTCCCGGCTCGGAGTAGCACCATCAGATGCCCGCCCCCTATTGGAAAGTCTTTCAAACGATCTATTGTTTTTTGCAGTAACTTCGGGAGATGGCGCGTGTGAGTTTGTCGGGCAATCTTCTGAAGTTGAGAAGCTTCGCCATCAGTTCGATGATGCGATGGATATCGCCCGTAGCATCGTAAATCCAGTGGATGAACGCCGCTTTCTTTTGTCAACTGGCGGTGCTTCCTTTTCGCGAGTTGGGGATCTCGCCGAACTCGTCGAGTCAGAACGGAACGAATACTTTTTTTGTATCGATCTCATTGCTGCTGGTAGGGGAATTGTTGAGCGAGCCAAAAAGCCGCTGTTATCATTTATCTACGGCCGTGATCAACAGACCTCGGCGCAAGTCAGACGCCTTTCACACGGACAAGGCTTTGATTGAGGCACGAAAACCAACGCGAAACCGACGCATTGTCAGAATCTGTAACATGTCATTTTCCATAGCACCCGGAATTCAAACTACCTCACGACCGGCGCAACGCTGGGCAATGATGTGAACCTGCGCGATGTCGAAGGACGTTCAGCTCTGTTGCTGAGCAAAGCCAAGGACAACAACGCTTCCTGCGCGATCGGGCCAATGATCCGGTTGTTCGACGATGGGTTCACTCTGGACGAAGTGCGTCAGGCTGAACTGACGCTGACCGTCACCGGACCGGATGGGTTTGTCCTGAACGGCAGCTCATCCATGTCCCAAATCAGCCGCGATCCTGCCGATCTTGTGAAACAGGCAATCGGACGCCACCACCAATATCCTGACGGGCTGATGCTGTTCCTTGGCACACTGTTCGCCCCAACCCAGGACCGAGATACTCCGGGGGGCGGGTTCACGCACAAGCTTGGCGACGTCGTCACCATCGCCAACACCCGTCTTGGAGCGCTGACAAACACCGTGCGCCTGTCGACCGAATGCCCCGAATGGACCTTTGGGGCGTCACACCTGATGCGAAACCTCGCCCATCGCGGCCTGCTGTAAGAGAGAACGAATATGTTGACTGGAAAACACCTGATCGCTGGCGAATGGGTCGGCGCAGATGCGACTTTTGCATCCGAACCTGCGCATGGACCAAGCCATGATTTTTCTGTGGGGACAGCGGCATTGGTCGATACCGCAGTAGAAGCGGCCGAGGCGGCGTTTGCCACTTTCGGGTGGTCTTCTCGTACCGAACGCGCAGCGCTTCTACGCAAGATCGCGGATGAGATTGATGCGCGCGGGGATGCCATCACCGAAATTGGCTCTCAGGAAACCGGCTTGCCCGAGGCACGTCTGCAGGGGGAACGTGGCCGTACGGTCGGCCAGCTGCGTCTTTTCGCGGATCACATCGAAGCGGGTGATTATCTGGACATGCGCCATGACTCGGCCATGCCGGATCGCGCACCCCTGCCTCGCCCCGACTTGCGTATGGTCCAGCGCCCGTTGGGTCCTGTTGCGGTGTTCGGCGCGTCGAACTTCCCGTTGGCCTTCTCGGTTGCGGGGGGCGATACGGCGGCGGCACTGGCCGCGGGATGCCCGGTTGTCGTCAAAGGGCATTCCGCCCATCCCGGCACGGGCGAGATCGTGGCGCAGGCCATCGACGACGCCATCAAGGCAACCGGGGTTCATCCCGGAGTGTTTTCGCTTGTTCAGGGCGGCAAACGCGATGTGGGCACGCGTCTGGTTCAGCATCCGCTGATCCGGGCGGTCGGCTTTACCGGCAGCCTGGCGGGCGGGCGCGCCCTGTTTGACCTGTGCGCGCAACGGGACGAACCCATTCCGTTCTTTGGCGAGCTGGGCTCGGTCAATCCAATGTTTATCTTGCCGCAAGCTGCAGCCGCGCGCGGGGCTGAGATTGGCGCGGGCTGGTCAGGATCGCTGACGATGGGCGCGGGCCAGTTCTGTACCAATCCCGGCATTGCAGTAATCATTGACGGGCCCGATGCAGATGCGTTTCAGACGGCCGCCGAGACCGGCCTATCCGCCGTGGCCGAACAGACAATGCTGACCGATGGAATTGCGGCCGCGTATCGCGACGGCGTTTCGCGCGTCGCCGCGGGAACTGGTGTTTCCAAGATCATGGGCACCAATTGCGAGACGCGCGATGCCGCGCCTTACCTGTTCGCTGTTTCCGGCGATGACTGGCTGGCCGATCACAAGCTGCAGGAAGAGGTATTCGGACCATTGGGCATTATCGTGCGCGTGAAAGACACCTCTCAGATGCAACAGATCGCGCAGGCCATCGAAGGGCAGCTAACCTGTACCCTGCATCTGAACGCAGGCGACAAACCAGAGGCTCAGGCGCTGCTTCCGCTGCTTGAACGAAAGGCGGGGCGCCTACTGGCCAACAGTTTCCCGACCGGCGTTGAAGTGTGCGACAGCATGGTTCACGGCGGTCCCTACCCCGCCTCAACCAACTTTGGCGCAACATCCGTGGGCACATTGTCGATCCGCCGTTTCTTGCGGCCGGTTTGCTATCAGGACATTCCAACCGACCTTTTGCCCGAGAAACTGTGAGGCAACCAATGACGACATTCGAACCATCCAACCGGCTTGCGGGCAAAACCGCTCTGATCACAGCTGCCGGGCAAGGCATTGGCCGAGCAACCGCTGAATTGTTTGTAGCCGAAGGCGCACGCGTGATCGCCAGCGACATCAACGATGTTTCGCTTGCAGAATTAGGCGGTATCGCGGGTATCGAGCCGCTCAAGCTGGACGTAACAGACAATGAGGCTGTGACCGCCGCTGTGGTCGACCTGCCGAAACTGGACGTTCTGTTTAACTGTGCGGGCTATGTTGCGGGAGGCTCAATCCTTGAGTGCAGCGAAAAAGACTGGGACTTCAGTTTCGGCCTCAACGTCAAAGCCATGTTCAGACTGATCCGCCTGACCCTTCCAGGAATGCTGGAAGCAGGCGGTGGATCAATCATCAACATGTCGTCGGTCGCATCATCCATGAAGGGCGTGCCGAACCGATTTGCATATTGCGCATCAAAGGCAGCGGTCATTGGCCTGACCAAATCCGTCGCGGCCGATTTCGTAACTCAAGGCATCCGATGCAACGCGATTTGTCCCGGAACCGTCGATAGCCCCAGCTTGCATGACAGGCTGCGCGCCACTGGTGACTATGAACGAGCAATGACAGATTTCATTGCCCGTCAACCGATGGGTCGTATTGGTACAACGGAAGAAATCGCAGAACTGGCTCTGTATTTGGCCAGTGATGCAAGCAAATTCACATCGGGTCAGCCTTTTGCCATTGATGGCGGCTGGACGATCTGAGCAGGAAGGAACCTTACAATGAAACTGCTACGTTATGGCGCCAAGGGCGCTGAAAAACCCGGTATTTTGTCGTCGGACGGCTCAGTTCGTGACCTTTCCGGTGTTGTCGATGACATCTCGGGCGACACGCTTGGAGACGCCGTTCTTGAGAAACTGCGGGCAACAGATGTGGACAGCCTGCCAGTGGTAGATGGAGATCAACGCATTGGTCCTTGCGTTGGCAATGTCGGAAAATTCATCTGCATAGGCCTGAACTATGCGGATCACGCGGCGGAAAGCGGCATGGACCTAC
This sequence comes from Ruegeria sp. AN6, assembly GCF_056540425.1. Taxonomy (NCBI): domain Bacteria; kingdom Pseudomonadati; phylum Pseudomonadota; class Alphaproteobacteria; order Rhodobacterales; family Roseobacteraceae; genus Ruegeria; species Ruegeria sp. AN6. The sequence continues at coordinate 193,684 of NZ_JBQFWR010000008.1, read as the reverse complement.
CTGCTGAGCCAGTGATTTTCTTCAAAGCCACCTCGGCCATCATCGGTCCAAACGACACGGTCGAAATCCCGCGCGGGTCGGTCAAAACCGACTGGGAGGTAGAGCTCGGCGTTGTCATAGGCAAAGAGGCCAAATACGTATCTGAGGCCGAAGCCATGGATCACGTCGCCGGATATTGCGTAGTAAACGACCTGTCAGAGCGTGACTTTCAACTTCACCGCTCGGGCCAATGGGTCAAGGGAAAGTCCGCCGATACGTTTGGCCCGATCGGCCCCTGGCTGGTGACAAGAGACGAGGTGCCAGACCCGCAAAACCTGCCGATGTATCTTGAGGTGAACGGGCATCGGTATCAGGATGGTTCAACCAAAACGATGCATTTTGGTGTGGCAACTGTCATTTCGCATCTGTCGCAGTTTATGTCGCTGCAACCCGGGGACGTGATTTCGACAGGAACACCGCCTGGCGTGGGTATGGGGCAAGAACCTCAGACTTATCTTAAGCCAGGCGATACAATGGAACTGGGGATTGAGGGGCTGGGCGTCCAGCGACAGGATGTCATCGCTGGATAGTGGAAACTCAGCCATTGCCCGCTGTATCTCGACGCCACTGGTTACGGCAGCGACAACCGCAGTAAATTCGACAAGAGCACCATCCCGCATCAACTTGACGAGTCGCCCTCGATGTCTTGCAATTGCGGGATCCAAATCTCTGAACGCAGAGCTTAGAGAACGGAAATACCCTTGCTTCGTCGCTGCCCATCAACGACGAATACTCAACGACATCGGCAGCTATATAGCGGCGCGTCGACGCTGCACAGGACCCGCCTGCTTGCAGTCTAACGGATGTCACGAAATCTCGACCATGCATGTCCTTCTGTTAGTCCAACTAATTTGGCTGCCATGGCACAGACTAAATTTCTGCTTCTCCTCGACGGCTCCTACTGTTTGCAGACGCAGCTAACGTCTGCTTTCCGCCCGATACCGCGCCAGTCGTATGACCAGCGAACTCGCTAACGACCAAAAAGTCAAAAAACAGAAAAGTGAGGCACAGTATTGGGCACAAACCAATTTCCGAACACTACCCATTGACCCCATTTCCTTTATTTTGTTAATTTTCAATATGTTGACAAAAATCCTACCACCCCAGCCACATTTTCCCTACATGTGCTGTCCGGTATGAATCGCGACTTGTCCAGTTGGAAAAGCGTGCACATAGCGTTCGGGGTTGGGCTTGCACTTACGATCCGCCACGATCAACTACTCCGACGTCCCAAGGGAGACGAAGCCCCGTCCCGGTTCCGTCGCACCAAGAGATATCGCCCCGATCGCCGCATCCCCTCCTCCGGCCACAACGGGCACGCCAGGCTTCAACCCGGTCGCTTCTGCAGCCTGTGACGTCACAGTCCCAACCACACTGTGACCGTCAAACACTTGCGGCAGCCAGTCGAGCGCTACACCAGTGGCGTCCGCGATCCCGATATGCCAGTTGCGCGATGCCTGATCGAGCCACATTGTTCCCGCAGCATCGGACGCATCGTTGCCAGTTCACCATGCAGGCGTGGACCGATATAGTCCTTGGGCAGCAGGATATGGGCAAGCTGGGCATAGTGACCGGGTTCATTCTGTTTCAGCCATGAAATTTTGGGGGCAGTAAAACCGGGCAACGGAAGAACACCCGCGATATGACCAATCTGCGGCAGCGCTACGCGCAGTTCATCGCATTCGATTGCGGCCCTGCTGTCATTCCACAGGATTGCCGGGCGGATTGGGCACAGCGTACGGTCCAGCAAAACGGCACCGTGCATCTGTCCGGACAAATCGATGGTCTTCGCCTCTGACAGTGGGATTTGCTCTGCAAGCTGCTTCAACGCGTCACGCGTCGCCTGCCACCAAAGTTCTGGGTGCTGCTCTGACCAACCGGGTTGTGGCGAGGACGTCTCGATCCCTGCAGAAGATATCGCAAGAATACGATCAGTATCCGCGCAGACAATCTTGACCGCCGACGTTCCGATATCAATCCCGAGATACATTTTTATCCGTCGAACTGCACAAACGTCCGGAACTTGTCTGACTCTTGATTTTTTGTCGCGCGTAAAGAATATGTAAAAATAGGATAAGATCAAGACGGCTATGATCCGCAGGCAGACTTGCATGACCAAGATTAAGAATATGGAAGAGTTCGCGGCCCTCAGCGGCATCTCGCGGCCCACGGTATCCAAATACTTCCACGATCCCGACAGCGTTCGCCCAACGACAAGGGCGCGTATCGAAGAGGCGCTCGAACGGTTTGACTATCGCCCGAATATCTATGCTGTGAACCAGAACCGGAAGCTGACCAAGAATATCGGCATCGTCGTGCCCTATCTGGCCGATCCGTTCTTTGCCGAAATCGCGCGCTATCTGGAGCAAAGCTGTATTGCGGCAGGCTATCGCCCTTCCCTTTTTAGCGCCCACGGAGAACAAAAGCTGGAAAACGAAATTCTGGATGGGCTGCAATCCATGAAGCCCGCCGGGGTTTTGTTGGCACCCCTGGGTCGGATTTCAGACCGATCGGCGATTGAGAAGTTCTGCGTCAATGTACCGACTGTTCTGTTTGACAGTAACCTTGATGGGCTGGGTGCCGCGTTTATCGGATCGGACAATTTCAGCTTTGTGTCTCAGACAGTTGAATACATGACCCGGACGGGCGAGCCTCCATCATTCTTTGAAATGCGCACACCTGCGAACCCAAACGCCAACAAACGAAGGAAGGCCTATGTCGCCATGATGGAGCGCCTCGGGTTCGAGCCGCATATCATCAAAGTCGACGGGAAAGGATGGGCTTTCGAAGAGATTGGGCACAGAGGCGCGCTGAAAGTTCTTGAAGAGCGAGAATTGAAAACGAACTCCGTTCTGTGCAGCAATGACCGGCTGGCTATTGGCTTTCTTGCGGCCTGCTATGAACAGGGGATTCGGGTCGGCCGGAAGGAGGGCTGCACGCTGCGCGTGGCCTCAAATGACGATCATCCGTTCGCAAAGTTTACGTGCCCTTCTCTGACGACAGCCGCACATGACTACGACAACGTAGCCAGCCGAAGCGTCGAAACTTTATTCGAACTTATTGAAAACGGTGGAAAATTTGAATCACGAACTGAGACACTTTTCCCCGCTCGACTTGTTTTAAGGGACTCTGCGTAAATCATAATTTTAACGCGCGTAAAGTTTTTATTGACTGCGCGACAACTTTCACTCTACGCTCCCTGCACGACATCCAAGCTCAGGGAGGACAGGGATGTATCTGAAACACGCACTTCGTGCGGCGACTGCATTGACATTCGTCGCCACGGCAGCAGCCCACGCGCAATCCATCACCATAGCGACCGTGAACAACGGCGATATGATCCGGATGCAGGGCTATACCGACAAATTCACCGAGGCGACCGGCATTGACGTCGAATGGGTGACGTTAGAAGAAAACGTGCTGCGTCAGCGCGTAACTACCGACATCACCACCAAGGGCGGTACGTTCGACATCATGACCATCGGCATGTACGAAACGCCGATCTGGGGCGCGAATGGCTGGCTGGTGCCGCTGGATGGTTTGTCTGCTGAATATGATGTGGACGACATCTTGCCTGCCATGCGCAACGGGCTCAGCAATGACGGCACGCTCTATGCCGCCCCGTTCTATGGCGAAAGCTCGATGGTAATGTATCGCACCGACCTGATGGAAAAGGCCGGGCTTGAGATGCCCGACGCGCCTACATGGCAGTTCATCCGCGAAGCAGCTGCGGCGATGACTGACCGGGACAACGACATCAACGGTATCTGCCTACGCGGTAAAGCTGGTTGGGGCGAAGGTGGTGCCTTCATCACAGTGACCGGGAATTCCTTTGGTGCCCGTTGGTTCGATGAAGATTGGAAACCTCAGTTCGATCAGCCTCAGTGGAAAGAGGCTCTGACCTTCTTTGTCGATATGATGAACGAGTCAGGTCCTGCTGGGTATGCAACCAACGGCTTCAACGAAAACCTGTCACTATTCCAACAGGGCAAGTGCGGCATGTGGATCGACGCTACTGTTGCAGCGTCCTTCGTGACGAACCCGGACGACTCGACCGTGGCAGATCAGGTTGGCTTTGCACTGGCACCGAACTCAGAAGGTGTCGACAAGCGCGCCAATTGGCTCTGGGCATGGGCACTGGCCATCCCTGCGGGCACGCAGCAAGAAGATGCAGCCAAGCAGTTCATCGAATGGGCCACATCCAAGGATTACATCGAACTGGTGGCCGAGAACGAAGGCTGGGCCAATGTGCCTCCTGGCGCGCGAACCTCGTTGTACGAGAACCCCGAATACCAGAAGGTTCCGTTCGCCCAGAAAACGCTGGATTCGATCCTTGCAGCCGACCCGGATAACTGCTGCGCGCAACCGACGCCCTATGTTGGCATCCAGTTCGTCGCAATCCCGGAATTTGCAGGTATCGCCACGCAGGTAAGCCAGGAGTTCTCGGCAGTCTATGCCGGACAGCAATCCGTGGATGAAGCGCTGGCCAAAGCGCAGGCCTTCACCGCAGAAGAAATGGAAGCCGCAGGTTACTGAGGCATCCCTCCCCGCGGGCGGGCAGAGGTCTGCCCCCCGCTCCGCCCTTCCACAACTCGCGTTTTTCTCGCAGGCTGGGTTACGCCTGAACAGAGAGGGTTTGCGTTATGGCTACTCAACATTCCCGATCCGTTGCTCGCCTGATGATGGCACCTGCAGTGGTCCTGCTACTTGGCTGGATGCTCGTGCCGCTGACGATGACGCTGTATTTTTCCTTCAAGAAATACCTACCGCTGCGCGGTGGGGATCTGGGCTGGGTCGGGTTCGACAACTATGTCCGGTTCGTCTCGTCCAGCTCCTTCTGGCCCGCTGTGCAGGCGACGCTGGTGATCGTAGGCGGTGTGCTGGTGATCACAGTGGTGCTGGGCATCCTTCTGGCGATGCTGCTGGACCAGCCCATGTGGGGTCAGGGTGTTGTCCGCATCCTCGTGATCGCACCCTTCTTCGTCATGCCGACGGTTTCTGCGCTGGTCTGGAAGAATATGTTCATGGACCCAGTCAATGGCTTGCTGGCCCATCTGTGGCGCTTTTTCGGGGCCGAGCCAATCTCATGGCTCTCCGAGGCGTCGATGACGTCGATCATCATGATCGTCTCATGGCAGTGGCTGCCGTTCGCGACGCTGATCCTGCTGACCGCAATTCAGTCGCTGGACAGTGAGCAGCTGGAAGCAGCCGAAATGGATGGTGCCCCGGTGCTGAAGCGGTTCTATCACATCGTTCTGCCGCACCTCAGCCGCGCGATAACCATCGTGATCCTGATCCAGACGATCTTTCTTCTGTCGATCTTCGCCGAGATCTTCGTGACCACCGGCGGTGCATTCGGCACCCGCACCCTCACCTACCTGATCTTCCAGCGCGTGCTGGAAAGCCAGAATGTCGGCCTTGGATCAGCCGGAGGTGTCTACGCCATCATCCTTGCCAACATCGTCGCCATCTTTCTGATGCGCATCGTCGGCAAAAATCTGGACGCGTGAGGAGGAACGACCATGGCCCGCGCCGTCACATCCCGTCGTAAATCGCTGAACACCGCCCTTGCCTGGGCCGTTGGTCTGCTGATCTTTTTCCCGATCCTCTGGACGATCCTGACCAGCTTCAAAACCGAAGCGCAGGCCATCGCAAGCCCACCGCTGTTTCTGAACTTCGATTGGACGCTTGAGAACTATGCCATCGTACAGGAACGTTCCGATTACATGCGGTTCCTGTGGAATTCGGTGATCATCGCAGGTGGATCAACCATTCTTGGCGTGATCATCGCGGTTCCCGCAGCCTGGGCGATGGCTTTCGTCCCGTCCAAGCGGACCAAGGACATCCTGCTATGGATGCTGTCCACCAAAATGCTACCTGCAGTGGGTGTTCTCTACCCGATCTATCTGCTGTTCATCCGGTTGGGTCTACTGGACACGCGCGGGGGGCTGGTCGTGGTGCTGATGCTGATCAACCTGCCGATCATCGTCTGGATGCTTTACACCTATTTCCGCGAAATTCCCGGTGAGATTCTGGAAGCCGCCCGGATGGATGGTGCCACGCTGAAAGAGGAAATCCTCTATGTGCTGACGCCCATGGCCGTGCCCGGCATCGCCTCGACGGTTTTGCTGAACTTCATCCTTGCATGGAATGAGGCGTTTTGGACGCTCAACCTGACGGCCGTTGACGCGGCCCCGCTGACCGCCTTCATCGCCAGCTATTCCAGCCCCGAAGGCCTGTTCTTCGCCAAGCTCAGCGCGGCATCGACCATGGCGATTGCACCAATCCTCATTCTTGGCTGGTTCAGCCAGAAACAACTTGTCCGTGGCCTGACTTTCGGCGCTGTGAAATAAGGAAGACGACTTATGGGACGTATTCAACTCAAGTCAGTGACCAAAAGCTTCGGCGACGTTGAGGTCATTCCACCGCTGGACTTGACCATAGGAGACGGAGAATTCACCGTCTTCGTCGGCCCCTCGGGTTGCGGCAAGTCCACTCTGCTGCGGCTCATTGCAGGGCTGGAGGATATCACGTCGGGCTCCATCGACATTGATGGCGCGGATGCAACAGACGTGCCGCCCGCCAAACGTGGTCTGGCCATGGTGTTCCAGTCTTATGCTCTGTACCCGCATATGACGGTGCGCAAAAACATCGCCTTTCCCCTGCGCATGGCCAAGCTGGATCAGGCCGAAATCGACAAACGTGTCGAGGGCGCGGCAAGCGTCCTGAATCTGAGCGATTATCTGGATCGTCGCCCGGGGCAGCTGTCGGGTGGGCAGCGTCAGCGTGTCGCCATTGGTCGTGCCATTGTTCGTGAGCCCTCAGCATTCCTGTTCGACGAGCCCCTTTCGAACCTCGACGCAGCCTTGCGCGTTGGCATGCGGTTGGAGATCAGCGAACTTCACGAACGCCTGGCGACCACGATGATCTACGTGACCCACGATCAGGTTGAGGCAATGACCATGGCCGATAAAATCGTCGTGCTTCAGGCCGGTGTGATCGAACAGGTCGGCAGCCCTCTGGAGCTTTACCGTACGCCACGCAACCTGTTTGTTGCAGGGTTCATCGGCTCGCCCAAGATGAACTTCATTGAAGGTGAAGAGGCCGCGAAACACGATGCCCAGACCATTGGCATCCGTCCTGAACACATCACCGTTTCCGAAACCGGAGGTGAATGGTCCGGAGTGGTCAGCGTCTCTGAGCACCTTGGCTCGGACACCTTCTTTCACGTCCACGAGACCGGCCTTGCTGAGACAATCACAGTCCGTGCAGATGGCGAAGTGGGCTTCCGCCACGGGGATCGCATTCATATGACACCGCGGGCTGACGTAATCCACCGGTTCGACGCGAAAGGCTTGCGGATCGAATGACACGCTTGGCTGGCAAAACCGCCCTGATCACCGGGGCTGCGCGAGGCATCGGATTGGCCTTTGCCAAAGCTTACGTCACCGAGGGCGCACGTGTTGCCATCGCAGACATCGACATCCAACGCGCGAGAGACGCAGCTTCTGAGATCGGTGAGGCTGCTTTGGCTATCGAGATGGATGTGACCAACCAGCAGAGCATAGATGAGGCGGTGGCAAAAACAGCTGCCCATTTCGGTCTCATTGATATCTTGATAAACAACGCAGCCATCTTCACCGCCGCACCAATCGTTGAGATCGAGCGCATGGATTATGACCGCGTTTTTGACATCAACGTTGCTGGCACCTTGTTCACCATGCAAGCCGTCGCGCGCCACATGATTGAAAAAGGGACCAGAGGCCGGATCATCAATATGGCGTCACAGGCCGGGCGAAGAGGTGAACCTTTGGTCGCTATCTACTGCGCCAGCAAGGCGGCAATCATTTCTCTGACTCAATCGGCGGGGCTGAACCTGATATCTCACGGTATCAACGTGAACGCGATTGCCCCCGGTGTCGTCGATGGCGAACACTGGGACGGCGTAGATGCGTTCTTCGCAAAACACGAAGGCAAACCCCCCGGCCAAAAGAAACGCGAAGTCGCCGCAACCGTCCCTTATGGTCGCATGGGCCGGGCAGATGACCTGACCGGGATGGCGGTATTCCTGGCTTCTGACGATGCCAATTACATCGTCGCACAAACCTACAATGTAGACGGCGGAAACTGGATGAGCTGATGGATCCTGCAGCGAATGCAAAAACTCCGGTGCGACTGCGACTCGACAGCCTTGCAGACCTGCCCGCTAACGTCAGGCACCCTGCCTATCAGCGGTCGGACCTGACGCCGGGCATCGTCCATATCGGGCTTGGTAATTTTCACCGTGCGCATCAAGCGTGGTACATTCACCAGTTAATGCAGCAAGGCCAAGCCCATGATTGGGCGATCATCGGGGCCGGCATGCGAAACTACGATGCGGAGATGAGAGAGCGTCTGCTGGCACAGGACTGTCTGACCACGTTGATTGAACTAGACCCCACAAGGACATCCGCCGAGGTCATTGGTCCGATGGTTGACTATTTACCGATTGAGGCAGGTAATGTTGCCTTAATCCGGAAGATGGCCGACCCTGCCATTCGTATTGTTTCTCTCACAGTTACCGAAGGCGGGTACTATCTGATCACCAACACCGGTGCGCTTAACACCGATCACCAAGATATTCGCTACGATGCGGCAAACCCCAACCTGCCTCGAACCGCCTTTGGCTCCATAGTCGCGGCACTCAAACAGCGCCGAGCAAATGGCCTCAAACCCTTCACCGCGCTAAGCTGCGACAACCTTCAGGGCAACGGCACAATCCTGCGGAACTGCGTAGTTGGCTTGGCGCGCATGTCTGATCCTGGTCTGGCCAACTGGATTGATCAAAACGGCGCGTTTCCCAACTCGATGGTAGATTGCATCGTGCCAGCAACGACTGACGAGTTGGTATCGCAATGCCATATCCTTGGTGTGGATGACCGCGCTCCTGTCTCGCACGAGAACTTTCGTCAATGGGTGATCGAGGATGAATTCTGCGCCGGGCGACCACCCCTCGAGCAGGTCGGGGTAACGCTGACCCAGAATGTTCACAGCTATGAGTCAATGAAACTCCGCATTTTGAACGGAGGCCACCAGCTTCTCGCAAACGTTGGGGAAATTTTGAATGTCCCGACGATTTCATCCTGCATGCAGGATCCGGACATCCTGGCATTCTTCAGAACGGTTCAGATCGAAGAGATTCTGCCTCATGTCGAAGCTGTCCCCGAAACGACAGCGAAAGAGTACCTTGAGTTGGTTGAGAGGCGATTTGCAAACACAGCGATTCATGACACAACGCGCAGGGTCGCGTTCGACGGATCGGCGCGGCATCCGGGATTTCTACTGCCATCACTACGTGATGCACTTGCATCGGGCTCTTCAGTAATCGGGCTTGCGCTGGCCGAAGCATTCTGGTGCCGGATGTGTGCGGGGGTTCGTGAAGACGGTTCCGAAATCGCCCCGAATGATCCCCTTTGGGAAAATCTATGTGAAACCGCGTTGGCTGCCAGAACCGATCCAGGACTGTGGCTCGAACAAAGTCTGTACAGCGGTGACTTTGACCGCGGCACACAATTTTCCAACGCCTTTTCCTCGTGGCTAACCAAGATCTGGCAGCGTGGTAGCCGAGCAGTATTAGCTGAGTATGTCGCGACCAATTCATTGTCGCACTAACTTCGCGTTACTTCGATCAATGGGTCGCGGACACACATTGTTGTTTTAGGATGGAACGGCAATGTCCGCCTCAGACACTCGGCGTTCGAAAAATACTGTTACAGCCACAGCCTGCTTCCCTCCGATCCCGCAAAACATCGAATGACCGACAAGGCACCAAATACCAAAGTGATCAAAAGCAGAAATGTGCGACACGAAACTCGACTCAAACCGACTTACGAGCACTGCCAATTGAGCAAAATTCCTTTATATTTTTAAATTTCAATATGTTGACAATAGACCCTGCCACTCCAGCCACGAATTCACGAAAACCAATGAAACCTAGGGGCAAAATCTGTGCCTGACACGCAGTGTGTACCAGTCCTCAGTCACTGTAGATCAGAGTGCAACGCACCCCAATGCGCGAAAGCGCGCTGACACGTCCGGTCAATATCTAATCACAGCTCTGATCTTTGAATCCGTCGAGCGGCCGGTCGAAATGGCACCGGAGAGAGAAATCGTGCTCGTTCGGTCCAGCATGTAAGGACGCGGAGTTGAATTGGCAACTTGATGCGCCGCTGAGAACCGAGGTTTCAAGCACCAGACAAACTCAAATCTTAAGTCGCGATCACGCCAGGCGAATTGAATCTTACCTGACTGGGCCAAGCCCCATCCGACCGCGTGCAGTTAGCGACGCATCGATTGTCCGTTGTGGAACAAGTGCACCTTTTCCGGAGGGGCAGTGACGGATACGCTTTGCCCTCGCAGATTGCGCTGAACTCCCGGCAGTTTAGCGATCACTGCCTCTCGTCCCTCGGGCGCTGCAAAGTAAAGCAATGTAACCTCACCCAGAGCTTCGGCGAAATCCACAACACCTGAGTAGATCGCGCCGGCCTCAGTCATCTCCAGATCTTCGGGCCGAACGCCGATATTGACCTGTTTGCCTTCATCCACTGCCTCTGTCGGGATGGATGAAATCGCAACACCGCCGTCGTCCAGTGTTACGGTCGTCGTCTCTCCGGTCGAGGTGATAGTGCCCGGCAACAGGTTCATTGCGGGCGAACCAATGAACTGCGCGACGAATTCATTGTCAGGCGTCTCATACAATTCCAGCGGAGTACCAACCTGTGCGATTCCTTTGTTGGCCAGAACGACGATGCGGCTGGCGAGCGTCATCGCCTCAACCTGATCGTGGGTAACGTAGATCATCGTGCTGTCAGGCATCGCTTCTTTCAGCCGAGCGATCTCGATCCGCGTGGCCACACGTAGGGCGGCATCCAAGTTCGAAAGCGGCTCGTCAAACAGATAGACCTTCGGATCGCGAACGATGGCACGACCGATGGCTACGCGTTGGCGCTGACCGCCGGACAACGCCTTGGGCAGGCGATCTAGCAAGGGCTCAAGCTGCAAGATCTGCGCCGCACGTTCTACTGCGGCATCAACCTCGGCACTGGGCAACTTGGCGATCTTGAGCGCGAAGGCCATGTTCTCGCGCACCGTCATATGCGGATAAAGCGCATAGGACTGGAACACCATCGCGATGCCTCGCTGTGCGGGTGGTACGTCATTGACCACCTGCCCTTCGATCTCAAGCGTTCCGCCCGTGATCTTTTCAAGGCCCGCGATCATCCGCAGCAGAGTAGACTTGCCGCAACCTGATGGGCCGACGAAGACAATCAATTCGCCTTGCTCGATCTCGAGATCGATATGTTTCAGAACATCGACCGGCCCATAGGATTTGGCCACATCTGTAAGCTTGAGTTCCGACATGGTTTACCTCTTTTCCCGAGCCAATAGACAGAATTGAGCGGCGTTCAGCATCAACGTGCCTTCCCCGCGAACGCCGCCCAACATCTCCCCGATTACTTTCCAGTCGCCTTCTGGCAGTGTCACGTCCACCGGATCGTCACCCAGATTGAAGGCGCAGAAAACCTGCTCTGCTTCATCCTCGCGGGTGAAGGTCAAGACCGAACCGATTTGTGACATCCCTGTCTGCTTGCCGGACATCAGTGCCGAGTGCGAATGGCGCAAAGCAATCGCATGGCGGTAGTGGTGCAGCATCGACGCCGGGTCTTGTTCCAACCGGTCCACCGCCCGCTCAGCTTGAGTGGCACTGACCGGCAACCAGGGGCGACCCGCGCTGAACCCGGATTGTTCGTCCTGCGCGGCCCAGACCATTGGTGTGCGACATCCGTCACGGCCTTTGAATTCAGGCCAGAATTCGATGCCATAAGGGTCTTGCAAATCCTCGAACGCAACATCCGCCTCGGGAAGACCCAGTTCCTCTCCCTGATACAGGCAGGCCGAGCCACGCAGGCACATCATGAGAACAGCGTGCTGCCGGACAGCTGCATCGTCCAAACCCCAACGCGAAGCATGGCGTTGCACGTCGTGGTTCGAGAAGGCCCAACAGGGCCATGCATCACCCGCCTTGTCCTCAAGCTGGTCAAAAACCTGCTTTGCGTAAGCTGCCGTCAAAGCCCGCTTTTCAAGGAATTCGAAGGCATAGCACATGTGCATCCGCTTATCACCACTGGTGTATTCCCCCATGATCTCCAACCCGCGCTGTGCGTCACCGACCTCACCCAGACAGGCGCGGCCTTCATATTCGTCAGTCAGGGCGCGCAGCCGTTCTAGGAAGGCGATATTCTCGGGCTGGCTTTTGGAATAGAGGTGGTCCTGATGGTTATACGGGTTCACCATCGGGGCAATTGACGCGTTGCGTTGATCCATCGGCAGGCCGGGATTGTCGCGCAGCTGGGCATCGTGGAAATAGAAGTTGATCGTGTCCAGACGAAACCCATCAACTCCCAAATCCAACCAGAACCGGGCGACATCCAGCAGGGCATCCTGAACATCTTTGCAATGGAAATTCAGATCGGGCTGTGACGTGAGGAAGTTGTGCAGATAATACTGCAGACGCCGCGCATCCCACTGCCAGGCCGAGCCGCCAAAGATCGAAAGCCAGTTATTCGGAGGTGTCCCGTCCGGTTTGGGATCAGCCCAGACATACCAATCGGATTTCGGGTTCTCGCGGCTGGCGCGGCTTTCACTGAACCATGGATGCTGATCCGACGTATGCGAAAGCACGAGGTCGATCATCACCTTCAGACCATGCGCATGAGCCTGATCCAAAAGTTCTTTGAAATCCGCCATGGTGCCGAACATCGGATCGACATCGCGGTAGTCGCTGACGTCATAACCGAAATCCTTCATCGGAGATTTGAAGAACGGCGATATCCAGATCGCATCAACCCCCAGTGAGGCGATATAGCCAAGCCGCTGTGTGATGCCCTTGAGGTCTCCGATCCCGTCGCCATTGCTGTCCTGAAAGCTGCGCGGATAGATCTGATAGATCACCCCGCCCCGCCACCAGTCTGACGCCGCTTTGGTTGCTTCAAATGCTGTCACGTTGGTCTGCACGTTCATCACACGCCCTTATTTTACGGAACCGGCCAGCAAGCCGCGAACCAGATATTTCTGCATTGCAAAGAAGACAGCCAACGGCACCGCGATTGAGACAAACGCCGCCGTGGCCAAGATTTCCCAGTTACCACCCCGTGTACCCAAGAGCTCGACGATGCGGTTGGTCATCACCGTTGTCTGGCCGCTGGCATCGATCAGGAACACTTTGGCGACCAGAAGATCGTTCCATGTCCACAGGAACTGGAAGATCGCAAAGGATGCCAGTGCCGGGAAGCTAAGCGGCAGGATCAGCTTGGTGAATATCTGAAACTCAGTCGCACCATCGACCCGCGCGTTCTCGATCAGATCACGCGGCAGCCCGGCCATGTAGTTCCGCAACAGATAGATCGCCAGCGGCATCCCGAACCCGGTATGGGCCATCCAGACACCCAGATATCCTTTGCCTATGCCGATATTGAGATGCAGCTTCAGCAACGGGATCAACGCCAGTTGCAATGGCACCACCAAGAGTCCAACCACTGCAGCGATCAGAAGTGCCCGCCCAGGGAAATCCATCCAGGCCAGCGCATAGGCCGCAAAAGCCGCAACAAGGATCGGGATGATCGTCGCCGGGATCGTCACCGTCAGAGTATTAAAGAAGGCCTTGCCCATACTGTCTGAACTATTTGCGTTGAACAGAACATGGGCATAGTTCTCGAAGGTGAATTCTGGTGGCAGAGTTGTGGTCACAAAGACCCGGGGGCCGCGCTTACCCGAAAATTCTTCGGTGTTTTCCATGCGATAGTCGCCATTGGCCTGAACCGTGATCGTCCCGCCGCGACGCAGCTCGGCTTTTTCACCCGGAGCAAAGGCATCAATCGCGCGCGAATTCACACCCCATCGCGAAATGTCCGAGGCCCGTTCACCATCGAAGATATTGCCTTCGATCACATAGAGACCATCCTGCAAAACTTGCGTTTCAGGTGCAGCAGCACGCAGAGTCAGGTTTTGTTCAGACGGGAACAGTGCCCGCCACCAACCGCTACTGGCAATTTGATCCCCTGTTCTGAAAGACGAAATCAACAAACCCAGCGTAGGGAATACCCAAAGTACGACCAGCAATACAACCGAGGCGTGTACAACCCATCTAAGGGCTGGGCGGGTTCCTGCAATATCGCTCATATCCCCAACCTCCTACTGCATTTCTTTGCGCGCATTGCGCACGTTCCAGATCAGGATCGGTGTCACCAGCAACATGATCACCATGGCGGATGCCGACCCCACGCCCCAGTCATTGGCGCGGAACATCTTGTCGTACATGTAATTGGCCAGAACCTGCGTCTCCCACTGGCCATTGGTCATGGCAAAGACGATGTCAAAGACCTTGAGCACAACGATTGTAATGGTGGTCCAAACCACCATGATCGTGGTCTTGATCTGTGGCACTTTGATCTTAAAGAAAATCTGAAACGGGTTGGCCCCGTCCAAAATGGCGGCCTCAATGGTCTCTTCCGGGATACCGCGCAAGGCAGCAGACAAGATGACCATGGCAAAGCCGGTTTGAATCCAGACCAGCACAATCATCAGGAAAAAATTGTTCCAGAATGGAAGCGTCAGCCAAGTATGCGTCTCGGTTCCACCAAAGAAGATATAGATCGCGTTCAGAACGCCGATCTGATCCTGATCGGGTGGGCGCGCGTCATAGACCAATTTCCAGATCACCGAGGCACCCACGAAGGAAATCGCCATCGGCATAAAGATCAGCGACTTAGCGACATTGCCCCAACGAATGCGATCCGTGAGCTGCGCGACTAACAGGCCAAAGCCAGTGGACATCGCAGGCACAACAATCAGCCAAAGCATGTTGTTGCGCATTGCCTCCCAGAATTTGGGCTCGGCGAGCATTTGGGAGTAGTTATCGAAACCCGCCCATTCGTATCCGCCACCGGCTACGCGATCGGTCAGCGAAAGGCGCAGTGTTTCGAACACCGGATAGGCAAGATAGACCCCAAGCGCGAGGATCGCGGGAAGCAGGAACAACCAGGGCCGGATCATGTTCGCGCGGTTGATATTACGCCCCGCATTAGGACCACGCGCAGGAAACAGGACCTTATCCAAGAACTGGTTGGACAGATAGAAATAGCCCACGCATCCCGACACACCGATTACGATTGTTAGCAGGCCCTGAATTGCCGGATTCATGGCGTCCTCTCCCTTGCTAGGGTTCCGGGCAACCTGAATGATAGGTTGCCCAAAGGTTCAGTGGTTTACTTGAGTGCGTCCCAGGACGACTGGATTTCGCTGGTGACATCTTCGGCAGATTTACCTCCGGTGTAGTCGACCATCCCGGTCCAGAATGTACCCGCACCCACGGCGCCCGGCATCAGGTCAGATCCATCAAAGCGGAAGGTCGTCGCACCCAACAGAATGTCACCCAGACCACGCAGAGTATCGTCCTTGTAGGCTTCGGTGTTCACGCCTTTATGCGGGGTCAGGAAACCGGTTTGCGCCATCATCACCTCATGCGCGATTGGCTGCTTCAGGAACTCCATGAACGCGCTAGTCGCATCCGAGGGATCACTGACGGCCATCAGCGTACCACCGCCTAGAACCGGGTTACCCAAGTCTTTGTCGGCGAAAGACGGCATGTAGAAGAAGTCTGCATCGAGACCGAACTCAACATCTTCGGGGAAAAAGGCCGGAACGAACGAGGCCTGACGGTGCATGTAGCATTGCGGCGGCGATGAGAACATGCCTTTGGGGCTGTCGCGGAAGTCAGTCGAGGCCACGGCCCCTGCCCCACCAGAAACCTTCGCGTCATCGCGTGCAAACCAGCCAAATTCTTCGATTGCGGCGATCACGCGTGGATCATCAAACGGTATCTCATTTGTCACCCACTGGTCATAAACTTCAGGTGGCTGCGTGCGCAGCATCATGTCTTCCACCCAGTCAGTCGCTGGCCAGCCCGTGGCGGCACCCGATCCTAGACCAATGCACCAAGGTGTCTCACCGTCAGCGACGATCTGTTCGGTCAGTGCTTTCAGTTCCTCCATGGTCGTTGGTACTTCGTACCCGGCATCCTCGAAGTTCTCCGGGTTGTACCAAACCAGAGACTTGACGTTCACGTTGTAGAAGAAGCCGTACATCTGGTCATTGCCATCGGCATCTTTATAGGTGCCCAGGTCAACCCATGAATTTCCGGCCGCATAGTTGTCGCCAACCCAACTGGCCATGTCTTCACCCAAAGGCGTTAGTTGTCCTTTGGAGGCCATGATCGCCGCCAGTCCGGGCTGAGGGAATACGGCGATGTTCGGGGCGGAACCCGCTTCGGCATCGATAACGATCTGCTGCTCGAAACTGTCAGAGCCAGTGTAGATCACATCCGCGCCGGTCGCCGCCTCGAAATAGGCAGTCATGTTGTTGAAATAACCATCTTCCGGTGTCAACCAAGGACCAGCGATAGTGACGGTCTGACCGCTCAGATCAGGCGCACTTTCAGCCCAGGCTTTATAGCTATCCCAGTTGAACGGCCCTTCACCAGGTGTGAAGGCCAAGTCTTCGGCACACGCGGTCCCTGCCAGCAGAGCGGTCACTGCCGCACCTGCATAAAGCGAGCGTTTCATGAATTTTCCTCCCAGACTTTACGGCGCAAACAAGATTCGTTTTCAAAGCGCTTTGGATAGATCACTTTATCCGCTAACATTCCGAGTCTGTCAACATCTCGCAAATAGTTGCCGTAATATTGAGTTATTAGGCTCAAATATCAAAACGGGTTGACGGAACCTGAAATTCCAAACAAAACAATAGGACCGCAACTTGAAAGCGCTTTGAATGCTATGAACCTAAAGAAACTCTCAGAGATTCTTGGTCTTTCACAGACAACCGTCAGCCGAGCGCTGAACGGTTATCCCGAAGTGAATGAGGAAACGCGTATCCGGGTTCAGGCTGCCGCTACTAAACACGGATACCGCCCAAATAGCCGCGCCAAAGGACTGGCGACAGGGCGATCCATGGTAATTGGGCACGTGATCCCGTTCTCTTCTCAGCACGAGATGGTCAATCCGATATTTGGTGATTTTGTTGCAGGTGCTGCGCGCACTTACGCACAGAATAACTATGATATGATGTTCACGCACGCGCCTGACACCTCAGTCGAAGACTCCTATCGAAGCCTGTTCAACCGAGGGGTCGTGGACGGCGTCGTGCTTCAAGGCCCCAAAGTCAACGAGCCGCGGATATCCGTCCTGTCGCAAATGGGAGTGCCGTTCATTGTACATGGTCGTTCTACGGGTGCCGACGTTCCTTACGACTGGATCGACGTGAACAATCAGCGCTCATTCGAGAGGGCGACACAATTTTTAATCGATCTCGGCCACCGGCGCATTGCACTGATCAACGGTCTTGAAGAGATGGACTTTGCTCAGCGCCGTCGGAATGGATACGTCTCAGCGTTAAAACACTCAGGAATTGAGATTGCGCCGGAGCTGTTGCGCAGCGCCGAGATGACAGAAATTTACGGGCATCAAACCGCCTGCGACATGCTGGATCTGGACGATCCGCCGACGGCCATTCTGGCCTCGTCAATCATCTCAGCCGTTGGTGTCCGGAGGGCCCTGGAAAATCGCGGCCTGAAAATGGGGCGAGATATTTCAGTCATCGCGCACGATGACGAACTGTCCTACATGCGCAACGGCATAGATGTACCGATATTCACCGCCACACGGTCCTCGGTCAGACATGCCGGAGAGTTGGCTGCTGAAATGCTGATTGGACGGATCAACGCCCCCAACGACCCACCCAAAACGCGCCTGTTAGAGGCCGAGCTTGTTGTTGGCAGCTCAACCGGTCCAGCACCACAAAGGATGTGAAATGAAACACAAACGCTCGGATTTTCCGGTCGATTTTCAGTTTGGCGTTGCAACGTCGGCCTACCAGATTGAGGGTCATGCTCAGGGTGGCGCAGGAAAGACCCATTGGGACAGTTTCGCGGCCACTCCGGGAAACGTCGTAAACGCTGAAAACGGCGATTTGGCCTGCGACCACTACAATCGATATGAACAGGATTTGGATCTGATCCAGGACGCTGGGTTCGACTGCTATCGTTTCTCGACCAGCTGGGCTCGAATCTTGCCCGAGGGACGCGGGCCATTCAATCAACAAGGCCTTGATTTCTATGATCGTTTAGTTGACGCCCTACTTGAACGTGGCATCAAACCCTGCGCAACGCTGTATCACTGGGAACTCCCCTCGCCGCTTGCTGACTTAGGCGGCTGGCGAAACCGAGATATCGCAAATTGGTTCGCTGATTTTACAGAAATCATCATGGGCCGTATCGGCGATCGCATGTTCAGCGTGGCATCGATCAACGAGCCGTGGTGTGTAAGCTGGCTCAGTCATTTCGAGGGCCAACATGCCCCCGGCCTGCGCGATATCCGCGCCACCGCCCGTGCCATGCATCATGTCTTGCTTGCCCATGGTCGCGCAATCGAGGTTATGCGTGGATTGGGCATGTCCAATCTGGGTGCGGTGTTCAATCTGGAATGGTCGGAGCCTGCCGATGATAGCACCGAAGCACATTCTGCGGCGGCCCTATATGACGGGATCTACAACCGGTTCTTCTTGAGCGGGGTCTTTAACAAATCCTACCCCGAGAATGTTCTGGAGGGTTTAGCACCGCACCTACCCAAAGGTTGGCAGGACGATTTTGAGACCATCGGCAGTCCGGTCGATTGGTGTGGGCTGAATTTCTATACGCGCAAGCTAATTACACACTCTGACTCGGCCTGGCCCGCTTTAAAAGAGGTTCCAGGCCCGCTGCCCAAAACACAGATGGGGTGGGAAATTGATCCTGCGGCGCTTTCGCGATTTCTGATCCGAACCGCACGCGATTACACGGGCGATCTATCGATATATGTCACTGAAAACGGTATGGCGAGCGCTGAGCGCCAACAGGATGAAGACCGAATTGAATATCTGGATCAACATCTGGCTGAAGTACGTCGGGCTTTGGATCACGGTGTGCCGATCAAAGGATATTTTGTCTGGTCGTTGCTGGACAATTACGAATGGGCGCTGGGGTATGAAAAACGCTTCGGACTGGTCGATGTAGATTTCAAAACGTTGGAGAGAACACCCAAAGCATCATATTTTGCCTTGAAAAACGCGTTGACGCAAAACTAACGCACACTAGGCCTGCAGGGTCAGCACCGGCTGATCGCGATACACTGTATAGCTGAAGGCGCCTTCGACCGAAATCAAACTGACGTCCAGTTTCTGAGCGTCGGGAAATAATTCAAAATAGGTGAACCGGATCGACGTCACCAAATCTATTTCCTCGCATTCCAACACATAGTCCGCTTGAAATTCGGCGTGTTCCCTGGTGTGATTTTCGGTTTTGTCATCCACTTGCCCAAAACCAACCCCAACAAGGGCCACATTCGCAGAGGCGGTTTCGCATCCAGCTTCTGATGGCAAATTGAACAACCTCAACGGTTCTGAGAGATCCGAGATCGCGGCCGCAACTTCTACCCGTTCTTCGTCGTTTTCTGCTGAGTGCTCAAAGCCCACAACATCCATGCCCGGGGCCGCAAGAATCACGGTGAACTCATTACTATCCATTGATATTGCCACTCGCCCAACACCGTGGGTATGCGCTTCGACCGCAGCCAACTTTTGAGCCATTGGTATGGTTGGCAAGAGCATTAACAGTACTGCCGCGCATTTCATCTCAAACACCATTAAACAAACAAATCTCATGATATTTTAGTCTAATTACCCTCCTGCGCAATTGGCTTACATGCATTTCAACCCCACCAGATATGGGGAGGCAAATTCAGACTTTATATCCGACAATAAAAGTCAGGTTGACTTTGTTGACTAATTAACTCAGATATTTCCGCGTCCACCCCGTTACTGTGCGGGAACCGAACCCGTTGAGAAGGAATGAATTCCAAATGACCAAATTATTCACTGCGACCAGCGCCCTTACGTTGAGCATCGCAAGTGCAGCTGTCGCCGACGCCCCGTCTAAAGCAGATATTCTGAGCACCTATGCCAACATCGCGGAAGCAAATTATGACGACAGCCTGATTGCGGCAAAGACGCTGCAGACTGCCGTTAATGCGCTGCTTGCCGATCCGTCGGACGCAACGCTGACCGCAGCACGCGCTGCATGGGGCGCCGCGCGTGTGCCTTATCAGCAGACCGAGGTTTATCGCTTTGGCAACGCTATCGTCGACGACTGGGAAGGCAAAGTGAATGCTTGGCCATTGGACGAAGGCCTGATCGACTATGTGGACGCGTCGTACGGAGGCCCGAGCGATGAGAACGAGTTCGCCGTGCTGAACGTCATCGCCAACCCCAGCTTTGAATTGTCTGGTGAAACCATCGACGCAAGCGAAATCACCCCTGCTCTTTTGTCGGATACGTTGCACGAGGCTGACGGGATCGAGGCCAACGTCGCCACCGGCTATCACGCCATCGAATTCCTGCTGTGGGGTCAGGACCTGAATGGCCATGGCGCTGGCGCAGGAAATCGTCCTTATACCGACTATGTAGACGGTGACGGCTGCACTGGCGGTAATTGCGATCGTCGGGCCCAGTATCTGAGCGCCGCAACCGATCTGCTGATCAGCGATCTGGAATGGATAACCGCCCAGTGGGCCGAAGGTGGCGAAGCGCGCGCAGCTCTTGCTGCGGACGAGACTGCTGGTGTCAGCGCGATCCTAACCGGCATGGGCTCACTATCCTATGGTGAACAGGCGGGTGAACGCATGCGCTTGGGCCTCATGCTGAACGATCCCGAAGAAGAGCATGATTGCTTTGCCGACAACACCCATAACAGCCACTATTACGATGGTCTGGGCATCCAGAACGTGTATCTGGGAAGCTACACCCGTATCGATGGCACTCCGGTATCGGGTGCATCGTTGTCCGATCTGGTTGTCGCAACCGATCCGTCGTTGGATGCTGAGATGAAAGCCAAGCTCGCGAGCACCATGAAAGCTTTGGGCAACATCAAGTCGACCGCCGAGGCTGGATTTGCTTATGACCAGATGCTGGAGCGCGGCAACGAAGGTGGTGAAGCTCTGATCATGGGTGGCGTGAATGGACTGATCGACCAAACCAAAACCATCGAACGTATCGTGACCCTACTGGAACTTGACCAGATCGAGTTCGAAGGTTCGGACAGTCTGGACAATCCCGACGCGGTATTCCACTAAACGCTATGGCCGGGCGCGATGGAATTGCGCTCGGCCTTTTCTACGAAAGGGGTGTGGCGTCTTGACACTGGACGCAAAACAAAAAACCTACTATTTCACTAAGAATAACGAAATCAGGCTGAGTCGCCATGATTGTATGCCACTGTACCAATATCTCAGACCACGACATCCGCGCGGCGATCAGCTGGATGCGCACCGCAGACCCGCAGACCATAATCACCCCTGGCAAGATCTATCATGCCCTTGGTAAATCAGCGGATTGCGGCGGATGCATGCCTCTTTTCCTAGACACAATGCGTTCTGACGATAATCTGGAAGTCCCCATGCAGCTTCGAACATTGCGGTCCGGAGCATCACAGGAGAAGTCACATGAAAGGCGATCCCAAGGTTATCGAATATCTCAACAAATCACTGCGGCATGAACTAACGGCTGTTAGCCAATACTGGTTGCACTATAGGCTTCAGGAAGATTGGGGCCTTGGCCATATGGCCAAGAAAAGCCGCGAAGAATCCATCGAAGAGATGGAGCACGCGGATAAACTGATCGAACGCATTATTTTTCTCGAAGGTCACCCCAACCTGCAAAAACTTGATCCCTTGCGGATCGGCCAGACACCCAAGGAAACTCTTGAATGCGATCTGGCAGCCGAAATTGATGCAAGAGCTCTTTATAAGGAAGCGCGCGAGTATTGCCGGGATGCCGGCGACTACGTGTCGATGTCTCTGTTTGAGAAATTGATGTCCGATGAAGAGGACCATATCGACTTTCTCGAAACGCAGCTCGACCTCTATGAAAGGATTGGCGAAGCCAACTATGCGCAACTCAACGCATCAACCATGGACGAGGGCGAGTAGGCTCGCCCTGGCATCGGTGGCCGCACTGTCGGCCACCCCCTCCCTCGCGACCGAGCTACGGGACCCACATCTAAACTTCATTCCCAGAACAGACGAAGAGCGTGCGCGGATTGCTGCGGTGACAGCCTCACCCGAAAAGTTCAGTGCACCCCAGCGGTTCGAAGAATTATCCGCTGGCGCGGCGACTGTACGCGTTCGTACCGATGCCGATGCGTTTTCTCAGCCCTCCGCCAACATCAGTTTCGAACAGGAACTGGATTTCAAAGTAGGCAATGGATTGTTCAAGAAGATCTGGGTCTCATCGCCCTCCTCAACACTGGCTTCAGATGGGTTGGGCCCGCTTTATAACGCCCGCTCGTGCCAGCGGTGCCACATCAAGGATGGGCGCGGCCATACACCTAATGGACCGGATGACAACGCCGTCTCGATGTTTCTACGGGTCTCAATCCCCGGCAACCCAGAGGATGCTCCTGCCGAGATTGAGGACTATATCGCCACCTTGCCCGACCCGAATTATGGCGGGCAGATGCAGGATTTCGCACTGGCCGGCCATCCGGCAGAATATCGGTTGAGCATCACATACGAAGAAGTCCCAATCGAGCTGTCCGAAGGTGAAATTGCTTCGCTTCGCCGCCCGACCTACCATGCGGCCGACTTGGGGTATGGCCCATTGCATCCCGACGCCATGCTCAGCCCCCGAGTTGCGCCGCAGATGATCGGCTTGGGATTGCTCGAATCCATCCCGGTTGAGGACCTGTTGGCACGGGCCGATCCTGATGATGAAGATGGCGATGGGATATCGGGACGACCGAACATCGTGTGGTCGTTAGAATTTGGCGAACCGATGATGGGCCGCTTTGGCCACAAAGCCGGAATGCCTACCGTGATGGAGCAATCATCGGCGGCCTTTGCGGGTGATATCGGCATTTCTAGCCCGCTTTACCCCGCCCCCTTCGGCGATTGCACCGAGCTGCAGACCAACTGCATAGATGCCCCGCACGGTGACACTGATGTGCGCGGGTTTGAGATTGACCAAATCGGCATGGATCTCGTCGCTTTTTACAGCCGCAATTTGGGTGTCCCCGCCCGGCGTGAGACTGATGATCCACAGGTATTGCGCGGCAAAGAAGTGTTCCACACATCTGGCTGTGCCTCCTGTCACACACCTGCTTATGTCACCCATCGAATGCCCGATCGACCCGAACACAGTTTTCAATTGATCTGGCCCTACACTGACCTGCTGCTGCACGACATGGGCGAAGGACTGGCCGATAACCGCCCCGAGGCCCGCGCCACGGGCCGTGAATGGCGTACTCCGCCGCTGTGGGGGATTGGATTGACAGAACGTGTCTCGGGCCACACCCAATTCCTGCACGACGGTCGGGCACGCTCTCTGCTCGAGGCTGTCTTATGGCATGGCGGAGAGGCCCAAACCGCCCGCGACACGGTTGTATCAATGCCCAAGTCTGACCGTGATGCGCTGATCCAATTTCTAGAGAGCCTATAGTTGATGCGAAGCCTTACCCTATTCACCGCTTTATTGATCCCATTCGGCGCTTATGCGCAGGATCGCGCGCCGATTTTGATGGATGTGACTGAAACACATATCCTGCCGCGCTTTGCGCAATTGGCGGATGCGACTGACACCTTGGCCACCACCGTGCAGGCCGATTGTGAGCCACAATCGGATACCCTGCGTGCAGCCTATTCTGCAGCATTCGATAGCTGGATCTCAGCCAGTCATTTGCGGTTCGGTCCAACCGAGACGGATGATCGGGCCTTTGCCATGGCCTTCTGGCCCGACACCAAAGGTTTCACACCAAAAACCCTTTCCCGGCACATCAAAGACGAAGACACAGCTGTCGAGTCGCCCGCCGCATATGCCGAAACGTCGATTGCCGGCCGCGGTTTTCTGGCGCTTGAACGAATGCTGTACGATCCAACCATGGCCGAACAAGGCAACGTCGCCTATCGCTGCGCGCTCATCCGCGCTATCGCCACCGACATTGATCGGAATGCAGATGGAATGAACGCCGATTGGCAGAGTTTCGCACCAAATCTAACCCAGCCGGGTGACGACAGCCCCTATCGCACGGGCGATGAGGCGATGCAGGAACTGTACCGGGCGCTGACAACAGGCCTCGAATTCACCGCTGATACACGGCTCGGTCGCCCCTTGGGCACATTCGAACGTCCTCGTCCAAACCGCGCCGAAGCGCGCCGGTCAATGCGATCATTGCGCCATGTGGAGCTATCATTGATCGCGCTACGCGATCTGGCCGCCCGCCTGTCCTTTGACCACCCCGAAATCGCAGCTGATCTTGATACAGCCTTTGCACAGGCAATTGATCGGGCTCAATCGCTGGATGACCCCGCCTTTGCCAAGGTCGACACACCGCAGGGCCGCATCCGGGTCGAAGCATTGCAACAATCGATCCACAAGATTCGCGAGATCGCCTCAACCGAGCTTGGTCCAACGCTCGGCATCAGTGCTGGGTTCAACTCACTGGACGGAGACTGAGCTTTGACCAACCGGCGCAATTTCCTTGCAGGTCTCGCCGCTGCCAGCCTGACGCCCGCATCCGGCTGGTCATCAGTGGGCGCGCCTGTTTGTCTTGCCGCCGGGCTATTCCCCGATGGCAGCTATCGGCTTTCCGGGCTGGACAACGCAGGCGCCATCTTGTTCTCGATCCCTCTGCCATCACGAGGCCATGCTGCGGCTGCTCATCCGTCCAAGGCGCAAGCCGTCGCCTTCGCACGCCGTCCGGGCACGTTCGCCATTGTGATCGATTGCAAAAGCGGCAAAGTCATCAAATGGGTGAAGGCCCCTAAGGGCCGCCACTTCTACGGGCACGGCACATTCTCGTCCGATGGCACGCGGTTCTTCACGACCGAGAATAAATATGAAGCCGCAGAAGGTGTCATAGGCGTTTGGGACGCCAACAGCTTTGCTCGGCTCGGAGAGTTCGCCTCTGGCGGCGTTGGTCCCCACGACATAAGGCTGATGCCCGGCAGTGACATGCTAGTTATCGCCAATGGCGGTATCGAAACCCACCCCGATACCGGCCGAACGAAGCTTAACTTGCCTACAATGTTGCCCAATCTCGCCTATGTCGACCTATCGGGTTCGGTATTGGCAAAAGTGGAGCTAACCGGCGCGCAGCACAAAAACTCAATCCGTCATCTTGCTGTGCGTGGCGATGGTCTTGTGGGTTTCGCGATGCAATGGCAGGGCAATCAGACCAAGCACCCACCCTTGTTGGGCTTGCACAAACTTAGCGAAAACCCTCGCCTGCTTTCCGCCCCTGAAAGGCAGCAAAGCGAGTTGCAGGGGTATGCTGGCAGCATCGCGTTCTCCAGCGATGGACATTCAGTTGCAATTACCTGCCCCAGAGGCAACGCGCTACATCGCTTCGATGTGACGAGTGGTGCTTTTATGAATGCCTACGCGCTTGAGGACGTCTGCGGATTAGGCGCTGGCGCAGAAGATTTGGTATTCACCACCGGTACCGGTGCCTTTGGGTCTCTGAATGCCGCGCACGCCAAAATCTCGTCTCGGCAGGATTGCCAATGGGACAACCATTTGATCCCAATCCAAACAACCGATTAATACGCAGCGAGAATCCGATTCGCAGTTTATGCTTGGACGAATCGAACCGCTACCGTATTGGCAGGCGCGAAACCTGCACCCTGATTCCAAGGATAAACCTGATTGAAACAACCGCCCATCGCACCGCATTCCATCTACGGGGTTGAGAAATGGGGCAAAGGCCTCATTGAGGTGACAGATCAGGGCGAGATCGGTCTACGTAATCCGATGGCTCCCGATGCCACTGCGATTAGCCTGCCGGGTATCCTCAGTGATTTGGATGATCGGGGTATCAAGGCGCCGATGGTGCTACGTGTGGCGTCTTATCTGGAACATGAGATCGCGCATTTGAATGAAAGTTTCCGCGACGCAATCAAGCGCGTGGACTACAAAGGCCAATATCGCGGCGTTTTCCCGATCAAGGTGAACCAGCAGGCTCAGGTCGTCGATCGTATCGTCGAGTTCGGCAAGAAATACAACTATGGGCTTGAGGCCGGTTCCAAACCCGAACTGGTCGTCGCGCTGGCCCACCGCTTGGCCTCTGAAGCGTTAATTGTCTGCAATGGCGTCAAGGACGCCGAGTTCATCCAGCTTGCGATCCTCAGCCGCAAGATCGGTTTCAATACGGTCATAGTTCTGGAAAGCCCAAAAGAGGCTGACACGGTTATCCAGGTCTATAACGAGCTTGGCATCGAGCCCTTGATCGGCGTACGGGTCAAGCTGACCAATCAGATCAGCGGTAAATGGGAAGAAAGTTCGGGCGACCGATCAGCCTTTGGGATGAACACCGACCAATTGGTTGCCACAGTGGACAAGCTGCGCGACGCCGGCCTGCTGCATTGCCTGAAGCTGCAGCACTCACATCTGGGCTCACAGGTACAGGACGTCAACGACGTGCGCCGCGCTGTAGGCGAGGCGTGCCGCTACTATACCGAACTCACGCGCGAAGGCGTACCGCTCACTCATTTGGACCTGGGCGGCGGTATGGGTGTGGACTATACCGGCGAAAAGAAAGCCGCAGAAAATTCAATCAATTACACGGTTGAAGAATACTGCGCAAACGTGGTCGAAACTGTGGCCTATGCCATGGACGAAGCTGAAATCGATCATCCTACGCTTATCACTGAAAGCGGGCGGGCAGTCGTGGCCACATCTTCGATGCTGGTCTTTAATGTTCTGGAGAGTACGCTTTACGACGCCCCGACCGGTCCCGAAGTCGAAGCTGATGATCATCATATGGTCTCGGATCTCGCTGCAGTTCATGGCTATCTAAGCAGCGATCGGCTGCAGGAATGCTGGAACGACGCCACCTTCTACCGCAACGAGCTGCGCGCGCTCTTCCGGCGAGGTTATGTCGACCTGCGCCAGATGGCCCGTGCTGAACGGATCTACCTGTCGCTTATGGCACGCCTCAAGTCTCTGGCTGCAAATGATGATCTGGAGTCGGATGTGGACGACCAATTAGAGAAAGTGGCCGATATCTACCACTGCAACTTCTCACTGTTCCAATCCCTTCCTGACGTTTGGGCCATCGATCAACTTCACCCCATCGTCCCACTACAAGGCCTGAACCAAACGCCTGACCGCCGCGCCGTTCTGTCAGACATCACCTGCGACAGCGACGGCAAGATCGACCGGTTCATTCTGGCCGACGGTGTCTCACCCAGTCTGCCGGTGCATTCCCTGCCCGAAGATGATGAGTACTTCATGGGTGTATTCTTCGTTGGCGCTTATCAGGAAACCTTGGGCGATCTGCACAACTTATTCGGCGATACCAACGTCGTCACCATCGACCTGCGTGCTGACGGAGGCTTTGATCTGCTGCACGAACAAGAGGGCGACACGATCAGCCAAGTCCTGTCTTACGTGGAATTCGACCCACAGGATTGCGTCGCCGCCTTCCGCAAAATGGTGGACGAGGCGATCTCGACCGGTACTCTGAAAGCCAAGGACCGCAAAACCCTGATGAGCGCCTATCGCGACTCGATCAACGGCTACACCTATTACGAATAAAAAGGAGACAGACCATGGGCAAAACACTGGTTGTCGGCGCGGGCGGCGTATCTCACGCTGCAGTGCACAAGATGGCGATGAATTCGGACATTTTTACCGAAATCACCTTGGCCAGCCGCACAAAATCGAAATGCGACGCCATCGCAAAGGCGGTGAAAGAGCGTGTGGGCGTCGATATCAAGACCGCCGAACTGGACGCTTACAAGATCGAAGACACGGTCAAGCTGATCAAGGAAACCGGCGCAGAAATCCTTGTGAACCTCGCCCTGCCCTATCAGGATCTGGTGCTAATGGACGCCTGCCTTGAGGCCGGGATCCACTATCTCGACACCGCGAACTATGAGCCAGAGGACGAGGCCAAGTTCGAATACCACTGGCAATGGGCCTATCAGGAGCGGTTCAAAGAGGCCGGTCTGACAGCGATCCTCGGCTCTGGCTTCGATCCGGGCGTGACCAGCGTATTCGCCACTTGGCTGAAGAAACATAAGCTGGACACCATTCGTCAGATCGATGTGCTGGACGCTAATGGCGGCTCGAACGATCAGGAATTCGCCACTAACTTCAACCCCGAAATCAACCTGCGCGAAGTGCTGGCCGAAGTACGTCACTGGGAGAACGGCGAATGGAAACATTCCCCCGCCATGACCCATAAGGTCGAGTTCGACTTTCCTGCCATCGGCCCCAAGAACATGTACCTGATGTATCACGAGGAACTGGAATCACTCTCGACCCACTTCCCCGAAATCGAACGCGCCCGCTTCTGGATGACCTTCGGCGATGCCTACATTACCCACGCCAAAGTGCTGGAGAATGTTGGCATGACCCGCATTGATCCGGTGATGCATGACGGCAAGGAAATCATCCCGATCCAATTCCTGAAAACTCTGCTGCCTGATCCCGGTGACCTGGGTGCAGAAACCAAAGGCAAAGCCTGCATCGGTGACATCGCCACGGGCCAGGCCAAAGACGGATCGGGTGAGAAAACCTATTACATCTACAACATCTGCGACCACGAGGAATGCTATGCCGAGGTCGGCAGCCAAGCCGTCAGCTACACCACCGGCGTACCCGCGATGATCGGTGCCGCACAAGTGCTGAAAGGCAACTGGGTGCAGCCCGGCGTCTGGAACATGGAACAGCTCGACCCGGACAACTTCATGGACATGCTGAACGAACACGGCCTGCCGTGGCAGGTCCACGAGCTCGACGGCCCAGTCGAGTTCTGATCCCTCAGGATCGGTCTGAGCGACCGTCCTGCTTCATCTGGCCAAAAATATCCCAGGGGTACGGGGGCAGAGCCCCCGGCCTGTCTACCCAACGGAGACGCCGGTTATGTCCGACATGATGACCACGCAGGCCGGCGACGCCGGAGCCTTCCGCAACTTCGATCTCAGCCGGGTTCCCTCGCCGTGCTTTGTGGTCGACGAAATAGCCGTCGAACGGAACCTGACCATCCTCTCCGAGCTCGGCAACCGCTCAGGCGCGCATGTCCTGAGCGCGCTCAAGGCGTTTTCAATGTTCTCGCTCTCCCCATTGGTCCGTAAATACCTCGGCGGCACCTGCGCGAGCGGTATCTATGAGGCGCGTTTGGGTCGTGAAGAATATGGCGGCGAGGTCGCGACCTTCTGCGCCGGGTACAAAGACGCAGACATAGATGAAATTCTCACTCTGTCCGACCATATCATCTTTAACTCTCCGGCTCAGAAGGATCGCTTCCTCTTCAAAGCCCAGGCAGCAGGCGTACAGGTTGGCCTGCGTATCAACCCCGAGCACTCCGAGGGTGAGATTCCCAAATACGACCCCTGCGCGCCTTGCTCACGTCTCGGCACGCCTGTCAGCCAATTGACCGCAGACGCCCTGACCGGCGTCGATGGGTTGCACATGCACACACTCTGCGAAGAGGGGTTCGAGCCGCTGCAACGAACTTGGGACGATGTGGAACCCAAACTCGCCCCCTTCACGGACCAGCTCAAGTGGCTGAACTTCGGCGGCGGCCATCATATCACCCGCGATGACTATGACCGCGACGGGCTGGTGGCCTTCATCAAAGCCATCCGCCCAAAACACAACGTCGACGTCTATCTTGAACCCGGGGAGGCGGTGGCGTTGGACGCGGGCATTCTGATCGGAGAAATCCTAGACCTACCAACAAATGGCATGAACCTCGCAATCACCGATATTTCGGCCACCTGCCACATGCCCGACGTGATCGAAGCCCCGTATCGCCCAGCCCTGATGGACGAAGCCGCGTCAGGCCATACCTACCGTCTGGGCGGTCCGTCCTGTCTGGCCGGCGATGTGATTGGCGATTACACATGGGACAAGCCTCTGGAGATCGGCCAGCGCTTTGCTTTCCTCGATCAGGCGCATTACTCGATGGTCAAGACCAACACCTTCAACGGTGTTCCCCTGCCCACCATCGCCTTATGGAACAGCGAAACAGACGAACTGAAAATCATCAAACAGTTCGGCTTTGACGACTTTAAGGACCGCCTTTCATGAGCATTTTTCTTGATAGTGAACTGACCACATCCGAGCGAACCGAGGACGCCCGCTTCCGCGTGATCCCGGTTCCTCTGGAGCGCACGGTCTCTTACGGATCCGGCACCGCAAAAGGGCCTGAGGCGATCATTGAGGCCAGTAACGAGTTAGAGCGCATCACCGGCCACGCAGAACCTTGCGTAGAAGGCATTTTCACCGAAAAACCCATCGATTGCGACGCCGCCCTGCCTGAAATCATGGAACGCCTCGCCCAACGCACTGAAGCTGCCATCCGAGCGGGCAAAGTGCCCGTGACCTTGGGCGGAGAACATTCGCTCAGTTTTGGTGCAGTGATGGGTATCACCCGTGCGCTCAACAAACCCATCGGCATCGTCCAGGTCGACGCCCATGCCGATCTGCGCAATGCCTATCTGGGGGAAAAGCACTCCCACGCCTCGGTCATGCACCTTTTGGCCGAAGAAGGCATCCGGCTGGCGCAATTCGGCGTTCGTGCATTCTCGACCGAAGAAGCACGGAGCCGTCTGAAGAACCGCATTTTCCATGTGGACGCCGAAGAATTGGTGACTGGTAATATCCATTCGGTCGACCTGCCCGAGGATTTTCCCGAACTGATTTATGTCAGCTTTGACGTGGACGGGCTGGATCCATCACAAATGCCTGCGACTGGCACGCCCGTACCTGGAGGGCTGGGATACTATCAGGCGCTGCGCCTGGTGGAACATGCCCTAAAGGGCCGGAAATGTGTGGGTTTTGATGTGGTCGAGTTGGCCCCAGACGGCAATGCCGCCTGGGACTTTACCGCCGCTCAGATCGTCTATCGACTGATGGCCGCCTGTTAACCCTCAGACGTTTCGTTCAACTCCAAATGCCCTTCACCCTTGTTTAAGACGCGGCGTAGCATGGGTTCAAAGAACTCCAGCGGCTTTGTCGGATAATCAGGGTCAAACGCTTTCTGATCGTATTCGTGGCAGAAATATCGGCAGTCCTCCCAATACGGGCTGTCGCGATACTTGTCGCGCGCATTCCGGTCACCACCGAGATGGTGATTATAATAATATCCCTGGAACACACAGTGGTGCTTGAGGATCCAATGGGTTCTCTCGCTTACATATGGCTTCATCATCGCAGCTGATAACTCACCGTGATTATAAGGCGACAGGATATCACCCGTGTCATGGATCAAAGCTGCTACAACCAACTCTTCATCGGCACCATCCTCATAAGCGCGTGTCGCGGCTTGCAGGCTGTGTTGGTAACGATTCACCGGATAAGGCGTCCAGTCTTCGTCTAGCGATCGGATGGCATCGAGAATACGATCTGGCAGAGCCGCGTTATAGGCCTCTTCATACTCCATGACCGCATCCCAATCGGCCTTCGTTGCCTCTTCAAAACTGGTCCAGGTGGGTTTGTGGGTTTTGTCCAGCATCGCGCGCTCCTGTGGCTGCTTTCGCGCCTAGATTAGACAGACCGATCAACAACGCAAAAGAATTCGACGCGGCAAACGCCAAGTATCATACAGAGGAAATGGCGCCGTTGCCGGATGACTTACGGAACAAGGGGCGTCCGGCAATAGTCAGGAACAAGCCTGACAATGCGACGCCTAGTATCGCCGGAAGGTAAAGCAAAATCCACAAACGTGGATCTCCGATCACTATAGGTGAAACAAACCCCCTTACGCCTTCCAACAATACGAGAATCGTGAAGGCTCCGAGTATCTGGGGCCACAAGCCAAAACGCGAAAAACTGCCGAGCATGAGCGCCGAATAGCCGACCAAGGCAACCGCAATACAAATGGCGATCCATGAGAATCGCTGATGCAGTTCATCAACCAGATGACCGACGCTGTGGTAATCTTTCACGGCAACAGCTTCCCGATCCCAGATCAGCTCGATCGTAGGTATCGCCTCAAGGCTCCGGTGGCCCATTTCCGAGTTCAGTGTCAGCTCTGAAATGTCGTAGGATGCATCTTCGAACAACGTTGATGACAACGTGTTGCCAGCCTCATCAAATCGCAGCGCAATCCCGTCTAGCATAACCAGATGAATGCCTGAGGTCTGGTTTACCAGATAAGCTGTGGTGCTGGAATAGCTGACGGGATTTATCGTTTCTCGCCGGTCCGAAACAAAGACCTCGCGCAGCGTACCGTCCAGATCGATACTGCCAATATAGACGGTTACACCGTCTGCCGGGTGCAGGAATTCGCCTTCATTCAGTAGCTGAGCGGTCACATCACCAGCGACTTCATCCTGTCTTTTTTCCAGCTGATCAACCGATGCAGGTCGAAGAAACACACTGATGACCGCCATTATCAACCCAGCGCTCAGCCCGAACATCAAAACCGCGCGCGCCAGACGCCAAGGGCTCGATCCGGTCGCCAGCATCACCGTCATCTCACTTTCCCGGCTCAAGCGGTTGGTCGCGTAAACAGCGGCAGCAAACACCGCCATCGGCATAACCGTCCGGATCAGTGTCGGTAGGGTTAGCGCGGTGAATTCCAGAAACACCATTGCAGACTGGCCGCCGCTGATCACGCGGTCAAACAGACTGACCGAACGTGTGATCCAGAAGACACCGACAAGGACCAGTGTGAAAAAGCCGAACAGCACCAGCAATTGCCGCAGGAAATACCCATCAAAACGCGACATGCGACCTCTTGTTGCTTGGCGGTTGGCGTTGCGGCGAAGCTTATGCCATTCGGATGGCAGAGGGAACCGTGATTAAGCCCGATCAGTTGCCGGGATCAGTATGCGGTGGTGCCAAAGCCAGTCCAGAATGCGAGCCGCTCGTTCGGCATCGAGTGTATCTGACCAACATGCAACGATCTTACTCGCGTTTTGTGGCCAATATAAGCGCTGCAACAGGAGGCCAAGCGAAGCCCCCTCGAGATTTGCGACAGGGCGGTGCAGATTTGGGTGCTTCAAAACAAGTCCCGGCTCAATATGCGCGGCGACCTGAACCCCAGACGTAACCAGCTTTGCTTTCGAAGACAGGGTCAGGGACAGATCGTTGCGCAACATTTCTGGGTTAGGGTCGGTTCGAGGCGATTTGAGCCAGTCCAACGGATGCGCCCGCTCGGCCCAGAACGGCGAAGGACTGACTGCATGCTGCCTCGCATAGAAATCCGCCGACAGCGCGGCGTGGGTCTGTACACGCTCAAACTGGCGGTCTGCGTAGAAGGTCAAAGCCAGTTCGCTGTGTTCGGGCGTATCCAGCAGCGTGTTTATCACTGCTGCGGCCTGCACTGCCTGACCCATGGCCAATTGCACCCCTTGCGATGACAAAGCGTCGACCGAGAAACTGGCTTCCCCGACCCGCAGAAGATCTCGCGCCGGAGGTGTTACATCGGTTCGGCTGGTTGCGTCCACCCTCCGGACTGGCCCGATCCGGCGCTGTTCCAGACATGGGGATAACAAGGTCGATTGCGCCAGCAGGTTCAGGTAAAGATCGCGCCGGTCCGCAGGTGAAAGCCCTGTGCAGCTCTCGGGTTCAACAAAAACCATTGCATTGACCACCCCACCCGGCAACAGCGCACCCCAGTACCAGTGCGACTTGCCTGCTTCGACCCGCGCTTGTGGGCCGAAGCCTGGCGGAACCTGCCAATAAGCATAGAGCGCCAATAAAGGCTGAGAGGCTGATCGAAACCTGCGGCCCAGCCCGGCTTGCCGGCCTGCGGCATCCAGAAGGATTCGGGCCTGAACCTGGAATGCTTCCGTATCGGTGCGGACCGGTATTGCCCAGCCTGATCTATCGCGCATCGGGCGGTATGCCCGTGCGGGCTGAATGATCTCAACTCCCGCCGCCCGCGCGGCCCGCAGCAGTACCGCATCAAATTGGCCTCGATCCACTAATAGAGCGGGGTAATCGCCGTCAGCACCGCGACGCTCAAACGTTCCGGCCCAATGCAGGATCGATCCGCTTGCGCGCAGAAACCCGGCTTGCGCCACGGTTTCTTCGACGCCCAGAAGGTTCAGGATCGGCCAGATTGATGGTGGCAGAGATTCTCCGACATGCTGGCGCGGAAAGGTTTGTCTTTCGATCAGGCAGACGCGGCGACCCAGTTGAGCTAGCCTCAGCGCCGCCGCGCTGCCTGCTGGGCCGCCACCGATTACGCAGATTTCAGTCTTGATGACCATCCTATCAGGCAGAGGCCGCCTGCGTAGGCACGCCAAAATAATCGGGCCTCGCTTCGGACAAGCGGACATAGGCCTGAAGGCAATAATGCAGCCAGCCGCGAATGTAGTCGCAAGCTGGGCGTCCGCGGTGGATGACCTCGTGATGACACCCACCGCCACATAGATACCGCGCCCAGCACGTATTGCAGGGTGACTGGGTGTGCACATGACGGTCCGCCAACCAGTTTTCGCGTCGCAAGTCGGGGCCATCATAGACATCGCCCATGGCTCCGGCTTCGTCCTCGACAAAGCGATGGCAGGCAAACAGGCCGCCATCGGCGGAGACGCCGAAATATCCGCCCCCTGCCCCGCAGGCATAGGGCCGATGGGTGCCGCGATGGATTTCCTGCATCGCCGCCGCCATGTTTGAAAACGGATACCGCCGTCCTTGGATCACTGCCGCCTCGAACACTTCACCACAGCGGATCATCTGCGCCAGCATTTCATCCAGATCGTTGCTGTTTAGCTCATGCTGGCCGTTGGGCGAGGCCAGCATTGGCGAGAAGCCGATCGAGTGGAAACCCATCCCCACGAACTGCTCCAGCGTCTCTGGCAGGTTCATATTCTGCGGCGTGACCGTCACCCGGGCACCGACCTGCATCCGGTGCTGTGCGGCCAGAAGCGGCTCGACCCGTTTCAGGATCATGTCGAAACTGCCCCGCCCTCCTCGATTTGGGCGCAGTTTGTCGTGAATCTTGCCCACGCCATCCAGACTAATGGTGACCGCAAATCCATGTGCCTCAAAAAACGCGGCATCCTCGGGTCGCAGTAAGGTTCCATTGGTGGTGATCGAAAAGCCAACGCTCAATCCGTTTGCCTGCGCCTGTTTTAGAGCATAGTCCGTGGTTCGATGCACAAGATCACGGTTGATTAGAGGTTCTCCACCCAGATAGGCGAGGTTGATCCGCACACCAGGTTCGGCTTCGGCCACCAACCGATCAACCGAGGCCTTGGCGACCTCCCACTCCATGTTCCGCGCGGGGCCGCCAAATTCGCCACCCGCCGCATAGCAATAGGTGCAGGCCAGGTTGCATTTCTGCGCCACGGCCAGTGACAGCGAGCGCACGGGCAGGTCCTGTGGCAGTGTATCGTCGATGAATGGAGTACCATCCAACCCCATGGACCTGAGGAAAGCACTTTGGCCCGCGGTGTTCATCGCCGCAAACCGGCCCGCCGTGCCCTCGGGGACGTCGAAGACGCGCGAGCCATCAATGGCGAGCATGTGATCTCCATTCCCTGTTTCGAAGAAATGCACCTGTGCGGCGGGTGCGATCACGCCTTGCCCTCCGTCCAGAAGGGAATGCCGATCCCTTGGGCCGCCAGCTCTTCGCCCTCGACCCGGAACAGCTTCATGTCATCGCGCACCTGCTGGATAAAGGTCTGAGACTCTTCGAATTTGCCATCCGCTTCAAGCGTATAGGCATTGGCCAACCCATCCTTGACCTTAGCGTAGAGTTCCAACGCTGTTTTGGCCTGCTCTTCGGTCCCGACCTTAATCGGGCGCAAGTAAGCAGGAGTACCTTCGCCGGTATCATACTTGGCCAGAACATCCTTCATCTGGCTAAAGCGCAGGAAATGCTCGTCCCCGTCGGTGTCGATCCGCACCGCCAGCGCATAGAGGCGGCGTTCGGGGAACAAGTCCTCCTGCTCCAGCGTTGCAACACATTGCGCATAAGCGCGGTCGATAAAGCCGCCGGGGCGCTCGATCTCGATGAAATCCGCGAGCGCTTCGACCGTCAAAGGACGCAGCGCGCGGGGCTGCGTCTTGCCCTTGCCAGCCGGCAGGGTTTCAGACGGCGTCAGGATCGGTTCATACGCTTCTGGCTCAAGCTCCCACAGCAACTGGTTCGCCCAGCGCATATGGGTCATCTCGCCAATCGCGACCTCCAGCACCGAACGCCGAGCAAAGATCAGGTCGTCCTTCAGCGTCGGCCATTTCTGGGTGTCCGCCGTTTCGGGATCCGCCAACGAGAAATAGGCATAGAGATATTGCAGGCTCAGCGTCATCTCCATCGCGGCCAAACGGGTCTTGAGGTCATTGATCATGTCCTCAGGCGTCTCGTAGGGACAAACACCCGGCATTTCGGGATCAACCTCATAAACCTCGCCCGTTTCGCGGCCTTCGACGACGATGGGCAGCTCGCTCCACATCTGATTTACCTGATAGTGGTCGATCTGATAGGGGCGGTTCTGTTCCACCGTATTCAGCGCCGCCACATTGCCGGATGGAGATTTGTCCGAGCGCAGCCAATCCAGATAGGTTTCGGCTTCGATCGGGTTCTTCGACTGGCCCGATGGCAGCTGGTCGTCATGAGCTACCTCGGCCATCACCACATCGGGGTGGTTTGAGGGCCAGTAGTGGCAGCCGCAATCGCGGAAGTCATGGGACCACGGATTGCACAGGCTCTGCGTCAATTCACCGGGGTCATAGGCTTCGCTGAAGACCCCCGCCTCGGTTCTATACTGGCGCCGAAATCCGTGCAGGACCACCTGCTCAGTATCCACGATGCCTTCGTGATTGCGCCGCTCCAGAGCAATACTGACCGGTTTGTCATCGCCATGTTCCAGACTGCGGATAAACCGCCAGATCATCAGCCCGTCATAGGGCGTGCCGTCTTCCTCCTTGAAAGTGATGCGCTTGCCGCTTTGTTCGACCCATGACAGGAACCAGCGCCCTTGGCTGAGCTTTGCGCCCACGTCGCCGCTGTAGGCCTCCAGCAAGGTCTGCACCCATTCTTCGGGGCTGTTGTCAGGCAGCATCGGGTCGTAGAAATAATCGACAAAGACCAGATGGAAGCCTTGTGAATTCTTCGGCGCCTCGGGCACGGGGTTCAGCGGCACGCGCGCGGCGTTGAACACCAGACCGGGGAAAAAGCGCCGATCAAGGTTGCGTACATCCATTTCCAGACCGGGAAAGCAATTGCCCACCGATCCATCCAGTCGCGTGTTGTCAGGGTTGCCCGGTACCTTATAGGCCGCGCGGGCGGTCAGGTTGCGGGGTTTGACTCGGATTTGGCCGGGTTGATCAGACATTCTGAGCCTCCGATTCCTGTGCAACCAGATATTCGATGAACGAGATCACCAGATGATACTGCCTGCGCGACAGCGACAGCGGGTAATAGTTGGAATCACGCATATAAGGCGGCATCCGCGCGTCATGCATCGAGTCGCGGATGATCCGGGGATCGCGGAACTCCGGGTTCGGGGCCTGATCGGGGTTCGGGTCAGCCTCAAGCTCGGTCAGGATGCCATAGGGCGGGCGCAGCAGCGTTTTAACGAAATCCGGGCGACGGCGCAGGAAATCCAGCAGATTCGCCTCGTCGATCAGTTGCTCATGCACAAACTTCGTCGCCACCGTATAGGGCAGCCGGTCATTGGGCACGGAGTTCGAGAAAACTGAGATCGGCTGCGGCCGGATCAGTTCGTCGATCTTGTCCGGCGGCCTTGCATCCTCCTCCGTCATGGATTTCGCATCAGTTGACGGCAGGCCGGGCGTCGCCAGCATCCCGGTTTTCGCCTGCAGTTTGGCATTATCCTTCAGACCTTGCGCCCGGATATCGTCGAGGTTGATCAGGCTGTTAGTCTCGAAGGCACGGCGGAAGATATCAACCACCTCGTCCTTGGCCTGTGTGTAGTTGTCTTCTGTGACCGAAATCAGCGACAGATCGCGATCGGCCAGATCGTCCTCAAGACTGTAGAACGGCCGCGCATCAGGCGCAAAATCAGGCGGGCCGGTCATGATCGTCGCGCGCGCGGTCAGACGCTCGCCGCGTACGGCCAGCGTCGCCTCAATTACACCATCGCTGGTGTCATCGGCCACACCCCAGGACTGGTCATTGCCGACGCGGGCGCCATCATAGCTGTCATGCGGCTCGGGATCGTCCGAGGTGCCGGACATCATGATCCATTTCGACCAAGGGGTGTCGGGGTTCAGGATGCGGTTCTGTTCGGGCACGATTTCATGGATACGGCCATATTCCGATTTCGGCGGGTCGTTCTGGTATCCCGGAACCGCCAGCGTCGCCGGGCCGTAGGCTGCATCGGGCGGGCCATAAACCTCGCCTTTGGGGGGCATAAACCGCAGACGCAGGATGCTGCGGTCGATGAACTCACCTTCAACCGGCTCATCATAACCCTGCACCGGATGGATCGCACGGATCGAGCCCAGCGGGATCGGGTTGTGCTCGTAGACCATCGGCTGCTGTTCCGAGGTGTAGGGGCTAAAAGCCAGCAGGGGTTTCGGGGCGAAATCCTGCCCCGCAATCTCGACCCGAGCGCGAAATCCGCAGGCCGCATCACCGGTCCGACGCTCTGCCTTGGTGTTTCCCACGGTCACCGAATAGCGCACGTTTTGCAGCGACAGGCCTTGATCGTCGAGCAGATCCAGCGTCAACGGCGTCTCATATTCCTCGCCCGTCTCGGCGTCATGCATCCGCGCCCACAGTTCAAAGAACGGAGCAACCGGGCGCAGCGCGCCGCCTTCGTCGCGAAAGCGGATCATATCGGGGTCGGGAAGATAGGCCGAAACGCTGCCATCTTCGGCTTCGCGCAGGGTTATGTTCGAGCGGATGACCGTCTTGTTGTTGCCATGGGCATCCATGTCCTGCTGCCACTCATAGCTTTCCAGCGGTGTTTCACCCGGTCCCAGGCGAGCAACCGCCATGGGTGGCAGAAAGAAAATCTCTCGGATCGTGTCCATGCTGGGCCCTCCCCCGTTTGGCCTTGGCTGCCCCCTCTTTCAGGGGTTCGAATAGTCTTGGTATGTGATCTTCGGATCATCAAAGATAGGTTTCGATGTGTCGCGGACGATGTCGGACGGCGCCTCGTCGGGCACCGGTGAAATGCTCTGCTGATAGTGGAAGAAATTGTCCGGATCGAATTTCCGCTTCACGAACAGCAACGAGCTGAAATACTCGCCCCAATATTGCCAGCGATAGTTCTTTTGCGTCCGACGGGGGTAGTTCTGATAGACCCGGTCGATGAAATAACTTTCCTCGGTCATCAGCTTCATGAAGCCGTCGAGCCAGGGTACCACCACCTCTTTTTCCTCTTCCGACAGCCAGAACACATCAACATAAAAGTTCAGCGACACATCACGGTGAATAAAGGCATTACCCTCTTTGCCCAGCGGCATTCGGTTGATCGCACCGCCATAAGGTTCGATAGCGACCGCGCCATAGTCATTGGGCGTGCTGTCGAGATAGTCCACGACGCGCTGCCACTCAGCCGCACTGAGCTGGCGCTTGATATATCCGGCCTGTTTGTCCTCGCGCGCCTGATCAGGCACAACGGGGATGTCGTACTTGTCGTCATAAAGCCACGAATTGATGTCCTGATAGGTGCCGTAGTTCTGATCGTCAGAGCCCATCTGCCCGCCGATTTCTTCGCTGAGCAACGGTTGGATAAATGCGTTGCCCTCTTCGGCCGTCCCATCATAAAGCGCCGACACCAGCAGCACTTTCTCATCGCCCTGAAAAGCAAGGAAAATATAAGCTCCGAACCGATCATCATCGCAGGTACTCATATAATTGGCCTGAAGGAACTCCAACGCCTTTGCGGCTTTGTCCAGCGGCCATGTGATATGGCAGCCCCAGACCATATACAGCGGGTGTAGCTGGTAGCGGATCTCCAACAACACACCAAAGTTGTTACCTGTTCCGCCCCGGATGGCCCAGAACAGGTCGGGGTTCGTGTTTTTGTCCGCGATCACTATGCTGCCATCCCACAACATCACGGTTACGCCCAGGACATTGTCGCAGGCCATCCCGTAGCGGCGAGAAGTAAAGCCATAACCGCCACCCATCATGAAGCCGGCGACACAGACATCCTGACAGGCCCCGCCCGGCACATGCAGGTGATAGGAATTCAACTCAGAGTTCAGCATCTTGAACGGCGTACCCGGACCGACATAAGCCATCGGCACATTGGGGTCGACGGTGACATACCGCATTTTGCTGGTGTCCAACACCATCTGGTTGTTGACCGAATACCCCGCCGTGCTGTGGCGACCAGACCGTGCCACAACCCACAAGTCGTGCTCACGCGCGAAAGCAAGGCTGGCGCGCACATCCTGAATGGTCTCGCAATAGACGATGATCTCGGGGTAGTCCTGAAAGGCCGGATTCCAGACCTGCCGGTCATTGTTGTAGTCGGGGTCGGTGGGCAGAGTGACCGTTCCGATCAGTTTCTTTTCAAACGCGCGTATCTGCTCGGGCGTGATCGAGTGATATTGCTGCAGCGCCAGATCAGTGCGGCTTTGCGCCACAATATCCTTGGCCAGAAGCGTTTTGCTGATCTTCTTCATAGGGTCTCCTCACACCAAATGAATTGGTAGCGTGGAAACGCATATCCCCACGCCACAACTATGAATTTTCGGTATCATCCCATATCTGCCGCTGTCCAAGCTGGCAGCAATGGCCCCTGTCGGTCAAGTGGTCGTTTCCAATAACGCTCGCGCCTCTTCCAGATCCGCCAGATAAGCGTTCGATTCGAAATGAGACAAAGCGGTGTTAAGTGCATCGCCCGCAGGCTTTCCATGGTCCAGCCGCCAACGTGTCAGCGCAACCGCTGCACGCAGTTCGTACAAGTGTGCCCCTTGCCGTCGCGCCGTTTCGATCGACCGTAACAGCAAAGGCTCTGGGTCGCCCCCGGTGCCGGCTACAAAACTGGCTTCGATTCGCAGCTGTTCAGCTTCGGCCCATTTCTCTTCGGTTTCAGCCAGCATTTGCGCCGCGTGCGACAATGTTTGCTTAGCCGCTTTATGATCACCCGCGTTTATAAGAAGCTCGGCAATCAGAGAGGGGAAGAAACATTTGTAGTTCCCGGCCCCGACTGCCCACCAGTCCTCTGATGCTTGGCGCAGATCATCGATATGCGCAATATCCGAGGATTCGGTCGCGTTGGCCCAGCTTTCCCACAATCGCGCGATGGTGGCCATGAATGGCAGCGAATGTTCTTCAGCAACTTTGGACAACGCTTCGACATCCTGCTGCAACGCGGGTATGTCGCGTGCCAGCAAATGAACCTTACACATATAGACCAATATCTGCGCTACACTGTGGGCGTGCTTTAATTCCTTCGCCCAGCCCAAAGCCGTGCGTTGAATCTGCAAGGCTTCTTGGTGCCGCCCCATGAGGCAATAACACGTCCCTAGGAACGCCGAAGTAATGGCGGCATGATCAGTCCCATAGACATAGGCCAACTGACTGTGTTTATCAAAATCATATAGCGACCAGGCCTGTTCGAGATGGGTTTTTGCCTTAGGCAGATTACCCAAATGCAACTGCACAGCACCCATCGCGCGATGGCCCACCATTCGGTGTTCAGTCCTGCCGCTTTCCGCCGCCAGAACAAGAATTTGCGACGATACATCTTGCGCCAACCGATATTCAGCCCGCACCAGATGGAAGGCATACAGCCCGTTAAGAACCGGAAACAGCCTGTCGGTCTCATCCGCTCGATGGCAGAGGTCTCGCAACCGCCCATACGCTTCGCCTGTGGCATCCCCTGAGATACCGCTGGTTGACCGCAGCACTCCGGCGCGCAGGATTTGAATATCAATCTCTTGCAGATCTCGATCTTTGCTTTTGGGAAGATCTGCCAGTTGATCCAGAGCTTTTGACAGATGCGTCAATGCCTCGGTTTGGGCCGAACGTTCAATCGCCCGCCGCCCGGCGCTTTGCCAATGCATCACCGCCTCATCCGCACGGTGCGCTAACGTGTAGTGCTGCGCCAGTAGCTCGGGTTGAGTCTGGGCAAGCTGCGGCTGGTTTTCAAGCAGCGCACCTGCCGCCCGGTCGTGCAGCACCTGCCGTTCCGTGCGCAGCAAGCTGTCATAAGCCATGTCGCGTATTAATGCGTGGCGGAAGATGAACTCATCTTCTGCCTCATCCGGAGCCTGCAAAATGATACCGGCAGAGGAAAGCTGTTCAAGCCCAGCCTCCAAGACCGTTGGTGACAAAATTGAGACCGAG
The DNA here is from genome assembly GCF_056540425.1 of Ruegeria sp. AN6. NCBI lineage: Bacteria > Pseudomonadati > Pseudomonadota > Alphaproteobacteria > Rhodobacterales > Roseobacteraceae > Ruegeria > Ruegeria sp. AN6. The sequence continues at coordinate 151,284 of NZ_JBQFWR010000008.1, read as the reverse complement.
GCCAGCAACGCGATTGAAAACTGTCGACCAAAAACAGCACCAGTTTGTGCAACCTCTTTGGCGGTTCCCAGCCGGTCCAAACGCTCCATCAGAGAATCCTTGAGCGTATTCGGCACAGAAAGCGCTGGCAGTGGACCGCGCAAGGCATAACCCTGGTCGGTCAGTCTTAGTTGTCCGGATTCCAGCAGGCCGCGCGTTACTTCCTGAACGAAAAGCGGAATGCCATCGGTTTTGGCCGCGATCAGATCGCAGACTTCGGCTGGAATAGAATTCCCTCCTGCCACTTCCGCCACGATCTCGGCAATGTCCCGGTTTTCCAGACGCTTCAGCGGCAAGTGCAACGTATTGTTATGGTGCCCCCAGCCTGGATCAAATCCGGGGCGAGCGGTAATAACAATCAAAACCGGCAAATCCCGAATGCGCTCGATCACTCGGTCGGTCAGCGACAATGTGGTCGGATCGACCCAATGGGCATCCTCAAACAACAGTAAGACAGGTTTCTCACGGGCCAACGCTGCTAGTTGCTCGGTCACTGCATCGAGTGTCTGTTCAAGTTTCGCCTGTGGCGGCAGATCAAGCGGACCTAATGAAGCGTCCGCTTCGACACTCAACAAATCGGCGATCAGGCGCATATGCGCGCGCGGATGATGTCGCAGGAGGTACGAGAGCTTCCCGAGCTTCTCGTCGTCGCTGTCGGTTGGCGTGAACCCCGCTGCGCGCTCCAAATGCTGAATGATCGGATAAAGCGCCGAGTTGGCGTGAAATGGTGAGCACTGAAAGTTGAGCCGAAGTGCGCCTTGATCCTCCAGCTCTTGGCTTAACCCCTCGATCAAACGTGATTTGCCAATTCCGGCCTCACCAGAAACCAACACAGACTGACCGGCACCCTGACAGGCCTCTCGCCACTTTTCGATTAGTTTACGAAACTCGACCTGTCGCCCGACAAGTCTCCCGGCCCCGGCATCCGGCATAATGTCAAATCTACGCTCGATCCGAGCCTGTCCTGTAACTGTCCAGGCCTGGACCTGCTCCGAAAATCCTTTCAGTGCGAATGAGCCCCGATCCTCTAACTCAAATGCATTACCAATCAATCGCCGGGTCGAAGGGCTGATGATCAGGGTATTTGGCTCGGCCAACGCCTGTAATCGAGCGGCTAGATTGGGCGTGCGCCCCATAACCACGTCATGTTCTTTCAGCCCTTCGCCGTGTATCTCGCCCACAACGACAAGACCCGTCGACACCCCGATCCGTGCGCTCAGTTTTTCCTGACCTTCGATGCGGGCCAGCTCGCCCAGAATATCCAATCCGGCATGAACAGCCCGTGACGCTGCATCTTCAAGCGCATGAGGGTAACCGAAATAGATCATCGCCCCATCGCCCATGAAGCTTGCAACATGGCCACCAAACCGAGCTACTGAGGTTGAGCAGATTTCTTTGAACCGTCGCAGCAGCTCACCCAGATCTTCCGGGTCCAGACGTTCTGACAGGGCAGTCGATCCAACGAGGTCAACAAACATGACAGTCAGTTGCCGTCGCTCGGCCACAATCTTCCCATGGCCATGAATAGGTGCCGGATTCGCCTCGCGCGCCTGACCCAAAGCTGCCGTCAGTCGGCGCCTCGGACCCAACGGTAGCCCCATATCTATCAGGTCGTGTTCAGAGAGATGTACAAGATCAGCCAGAGAGACCTCGTTGGCAGCAAACACAGGGGCGTACTTGGTCAGCCCGAGCCCTTCAAGAAATACGTCGATCTCTGCCATTATCCCCATTTGCCCCAGATTGGCTCCGGGCTCCCCTACCCGGTCAGGCTTATTGCCAGCAGCACAAAAGTCGAGCGACCTTAGCACGTTAGGCGGACAACCCTGATGGCCTCTCCGCAAGCCTAGTTCAAGCTTTTTCTTTCTTGTCCTAAACGTCAAGAGAATTGAGACTGACGTACGCGCCAAATGCACTCGTCTGCCCCAGCGAAATCATCGATTTGAGAGAGTGGCAGGGGCAGCAGGGTTCGAACCCGCGACCTACGGTTTTGGAGACCGTCGCTCTACCAACTGAGCTATACCCCTAGGCTGGGCCATCAGATATGCCAGAGGCGCAGCGGACTCAAGAGGCTTTTTTAGTTTTTACCTCCGACAAAAAAGTTGCACCCCAGGCGCAGTTGTTTAAGACAAGATTCGGCCAGTAAAAGGAGCGCAGACTTGAGCATCCGCAAGAAAATTGCCGACAGCGAAGCCGTTCTGAACTGGGTCGCGCGGCGAATTGCCAGCTATATCAGGATGGTCAATCGCAACACAAACTGGCGGCGCATAGGATACGAAGAACTAGATCAACTGGCCGAACAGGGCGAACCCGTCATCGTGGTTCTCTGGCACCAGCGTCTGGCTCAGTCACCTTACTTCTTTCCCTTGGACAAGGGCCGCATCTGCTCGATCACCTCTGCTGCCCGCGCAGGCAGTATGGTGGGCCGTGTGCAGAAGTTGTTTGGTATGGACACGATTGCGATGTCCAGCCGCAAACGCCACGTCGCCTTGTCCCGCGAGGTGCTCGGAAAAATGAAACAGGGCATCTCAATTGGAATCGCCGCCGATGGCCCCCGAGGTCCTGAACGGGTGTCTTCAACCGTACCGCTGGTGTGGGCGCGCACGTCGGGCAAACGTGTCTTTGGGATCACCTATTCCGCCAGGCACGGGCGCGAAGCAGGAACCTGGGATCGTCTGCTGATGCCCCGCCCCTGGCGCAACGAAGGCGTGTTCCTGTGCCGCGAGTGGACCGACCCAGTTCCGCGAAAGGCAACCGAAGAACAAATAGAAACACTGCGGTTAAGCCTCGAGCAGCATATGAACGACATCACTGCCGAGGCCGACCGCATGATGGGGCGGGAGCCTTGGTCCAAAGGCACTTGATAACTCTCCAACGCAAAAATGCCCAAACGGATCAGCCCGCACCCTAATATTCTCAATACATGCGAGTCATGATTTGTATCTGGCACTGACCCGTTGTGCGCTTTCTGATACGTCAGCAAGCTTGATGTCGAACCGTTTTCGCTCACGACAAAAATCACTGACATTGCAATCAACTTCGTGGTCATTTCCGCCTAGAACCGCGTCTCGCATATCCTCCAGATCCTTGCTGTGAAGGATTTGAGTTCCATAGTTGATGAATTCAAAACTAAACATGATTTCCCCCTGATCTCAGCGGTTCGCCGCTTCCGCGTTCCACGTCACTCGCTGCATTTCACAGGTGGGTTTTTAGTCTTTGATTGGGGTGAACGTCTGATTAAGAAAAGCCCCATTCGTGTTTCTCTTAATCTCGGCATTGTGGGCCTAAAATTAATTGATGAAGAATCTCCTCATTATCCCCAATGTATTCGAGGAGTTTGGTGTATCTTCAATGATCCAGAGTCCTTCTTCAGAACATATGTTCACGCCAAACTCGATCACCCCTAATTCAATTTCGCTGAAACCCACTCAATAGAATTCTGTTTGCCAAGCAAGGCATCTTGTGACCAAGAACAACCATACCAAATCTAATACAACGAGAATGCCCATGATTGAACGCATTGATACCGGCGAACGGTCCTCGAAAATCGTGAAGCACAACGGCGTGGCCTATCTGACTGGACAAGTTGCCGAGGGTGAGACGATTCAGGAGCAGGTTCAGATTTGCCTCAACAAAATAGATGCCCTGCTCGTACAGGCGGGATCGTCACGAGAAAAAATGCTGCGCGTCACGATATGGCTGGCTGATATGAAGGATTTCGTTGGTTTGAACGAGGTTTGGAACGCTTGGGTTCCAACTGGCCACGCCCCAGCACGCGCTTGTGGTGAAGCCAAACTGGCACGCCCAGAACTGAAGGTAGAATTCATAGTGGACGCTGCCTGCGACTAAATTCGCTGCAATCAAAAGGGGCCGCCCTTGTTCTTGGGTGGCCTTCTAAGTTTCGACGATGTGCCGGACTTGAGCCCGACCTACACCCTTGACCCGATGATTTCCAAAACAGCGTCGGTGCCGAGAATGCGGTCACCTTTTTTCTTTAGTCAGGAATTTGGTCGCGGCTTTGGAATTGGTGTGGAGAGATTTACATGCGAGAGAGCTTTCGCATCAGAGACAACGCCTTTGGCCGAATAATACCGAATGAGATCGCCGTAGCTTTCGAATTCTGAACCGCTGGATTGAAAGACGAGATCCGCCAGATGCATCCTCCCCCGCACACGCAAGCGTCTGGGGCGATGGTAGTGCAGCAGCCGAGTTCCCTCATCAGGTAGATCCGGGGTGTCGTTCCAGATACGACTAACTGAATTCAACGCGTCCTGACTATAACGGGCAATTGCTACTGGCAATGAAATCTGATCGAGCCAGGGTCTGCGGCCCCTCAATCCTGTCATCTTATCAATCTGTTGTGCGGTATCCAACCACAAGTCACCGAATGAACCAGTTGGAAAGAGTACCATCCCGGCATTGAAGAATGGATGTGAAACCTGTCCTAGTGGCAACTGAACCTTTGCTTCAGGTTTGGGCAGTCCAAATAACGCATAGACCTGACGCCAAACACGGGGGCGGTTTGTCCAAGCATTTCGCGTTTCCGGGCAGACCGATACTTTCTGCGGATAAGCTATCTCGGCAAACGATGTATTTTGCGTCAGAAACGTGTCGGTATCGAGAAACAGAGAAAAATCAGCGTCTCTTTCCAGAGCAGCCCCTGCTATCTTGTTTCCCGCAGGATAGCCATCGCTAAACGGATTTTCGAGCGCTCTGAGTTCAACATTGCTTGACGCCAACATTGTTCTCGTTTCCGGCTGCAACTCATCAATTCGATCAGACCGGCAATGTGCGTGCAGCGAATGATAGTCTTCGCAGAAAAGCTTGAGGGAATTGACTAACAAATGAGCCTGGACCTCAAGAGGTCCAGGCTCAACATTAAAGAAAACCGCAATTTTTTTTGTGGTTTTCTCAGGCATGAACAGCCTTACTCGATGATTTTCGACACGACGCCAGCGCCGACGGTGCGGCCGCCTTCGCGGATGGCGAAACGCAGGCCGTCTTCCATCGCGATCGGGGCGATCAGCTCGACGGTGAAGCCGACGTTGTCGCCAGGCATAACCATCTCGGTGCCAGCCGCCAGGGTCACGGTGCCGGTCACGTCAGTGGTCCGGAAGTAGAACTGCGGACGGTAGTTCGCGAAGAACGGGGTGTGACGACCGCCTTCTTCCTTGGTCAGGATGTAGGCTTCGGCTTCGAACTTGGTGTGCGGTGTCACCGAACCCGGCTTACACAGAACCTGGCCACGCTCAACGCCGTCACGGTCGATACCGCGCAGCAGGGCGCCGATGTTGTCGCCCGCTTCACCGCGGTCCAGCAGCTTGCGGAACATTTCAACACCAGTACAGGTGGTTTTCTGAGTGTCGCGGATGCCGACGATTTCGATCTCGTCGCCAACATTGATCACGCCACGCTCAACACGACCGGTCACAACGGTACCACGGCCCGAGATCGAGAACACGTCTTCGACCGGCATCAGGAACGGCTTGTCAACTTCACGCTCAGGGGTGTCAATGTAGTCATCAACAGCCGCCATCAGTTCCTTGATCTTCTCTTCGCCGATTTCCGGGTTGTTGCCTTCCATCGCGGCCAGAGCCGAACCTGCGATGATCGGAATATCGTCGCCGGGGTATTCATAGCTGGACAGCAGTTCGCGAACTTCCATCTCAACCAGTTCCAGCAGCTCTTCGTCGTCAACCTGGTCAACTTTGTTCATGAACACGACCATCTTCGGGATGCCAACCTGGCGGCCCAGCAGGATGTGCTCGCGGGTCTGCGGCATCGGGCCGTCAGCTGCGTTCACAACCAGGATCGCGCCGTCCATCTGGGCAGCACCGGTGATCATGTTCTTGACGTAGTCGGCGTGGCCGGGGCAGTCGACGTGCGCATAGTGGCGGTTGTCGGTTTCGTATTCCACGTGCGCGGTCGAGATGGTGATGCCACGTGCTTTTTCTTCCGGCGCGCCGTCAATCTGGTCATACGCTTTGAAGTCACCGAAATACTTGGTGATTGCTGCGGTCAGCGTGGTCTTGCCGTGGTCAACGTGGCCAATCGTACCAATGTTGACGTGCGGCTTATTACGCTCAAACTTTTCCTTTGCCATTCCTCAGGCGCCCTTTTGCAATTTTGGGGGACCCGTGGTCCCGCGGTTACATCTGCGCGCGCGAGATATTTGGTTCAGGGGGGAAAATCAAGCACATCCTGATGGAAAAGCCACTCAGGACGCCGGATTTTGCGTCACAACCTCGGTCTCCAGCGGCTGGATAAGGTCGGGGCGGCGATCAAACCAGCCATTGTCTTTATGTTCTTCGGCCAGCCACTCTTCGACCCGGTCGGCAACCTTCAGGGAAAGCCCGCTCATTTGCTCTTCTTTTGTGCGTTCGTGACCGGACCCTTTGAGGGCGCTACCTCCGGTCGTGTCTTCCAAAACCTGAAACTGCTTGCCTTTGGCCAGAAACTCTTTGTTTTTTACGTCATACACATTCACCAGAACGATAGCCGTGCTCTTGGGGTTGTAGATCACCGGGATACCGGGCGGGGCAAGCATGTAGCCTTCAAGGCTGATGCCAATGTCGTATTCCTGAGCGCCTTCGTAGCGGCCCAATCGAATATCTACTGCATTCTGAATTGCAGCAGTCCATTCATCGGGTGTAGCATCCCGCGAAACCGGCCCCTGCACAGCTTTGTCAGCAAAGGCATAGTTAACGCGCATTTTGAATTCACCCAGCGACTCGGGCTCTTCGTAAACTTGTGTCTGGGTACAGGCGCCCATCAGGGCCAACCCGGTGATCAGTGTCAGGATGCGCAACATGTCTCTCGTCTCGATAGGCCTGTTTTTATTGGATGTAGCGCACCGATACCACTTGTGCCAAGCGGTATCGGCAGAAATTCACCAAACTGTTGGTCTGGTCACGAAAATTTATAGTCGCGCGGGAAGCCATAGGGCGCTTTTTTTCCAACACCTGCGCGCTTAGCCAGCCATTGGGACATATCCGCCTCATGCCGGGTCTTGTCGCCACCCATGGACCATTTCAAGCCGTCGTCCCAGTTGAAAGTCGTCACGTCGGACAAGCCGCCATCCAGTTCCAAGGTCCCCTGTCGCCCACGGGCCATATTGTACTTTTGCAGGCGCACACCTTTGCCCCGGGTCATCTCGGGCAGTTCTTCCGTCGGGAACACCAGGAACTTGCCGTTCTGAGACACCACAGCGACGTGATCGCCTGCGACCGGCTTACAGATCATGGCAGTTTCGTCGCCTTTGACGTTCAGCACCTGTTTGCCGTTGCGGGTTTGGGCCAGCACATCATCTTCGGGCACCATGAAGCCGTTACCCGCATCCGAAGCCACCAGCAGTTTGCGCCCTGGATTGTGGATCAGGATATCGATGATCTGCGCCTCGTTCGGCAGGTCGACCATCAGACGGAGCGGCTCTCCCATGCCGCGACCGCCGGGCAGGTTGGCAGCGCTGACAGTGTAGAAACGGCCGTTAGAGGCAAAGACCAGCAACCGGTCCGTTGTTTCCGCGTGGAAGATGAACCGCGGGCCGTCACCGTCCTTGAATTTCAATTCGCGCTTCAGATCGATGTGGCCGGTCATGGCGCGTATCCAGCCCATCTGCGAACAGACGACCGTGATCGGTTCCTTGTCGATCATCGCCTCAAGCGGCACTTCCTCGACCTGCCCAGCCTCGGCAAATTGAGACCGGCGCGCACCACCTTCGTAGTCTTTACCGAAGGTCTTCTTGGTCTCTTTGAGCTGCTCGGCGATCTTGGCCCATTGCAAGGCGGGATCGGCCAGCAGGTCTTCGAGGTTTGCGCGTTCCAGCATCAACTCATCGCGTTCGCGGACCAGTTCCATCTCTTCCAGACGGCGCAAGCTGCGCAAGCGCATGTTGAGGATTGCGTCGACCTGAACTTCGGACAACTCGCCCTCACCCGGTTTGGGCGAGACATAGTCGGACTCATCAGTCGCGCGAACATGTTCGATTCCCCAATCCTCGCGCATCAGCGCGGCTTTGGGGTCGTCGTCGTAGCGGATAATGTCGATCACACGGTCGAGGTTCAGGAAGGCGACGATAAAGCCCTCCAAGACCTCAAGACGATGATCGATCTTGCCAAGACGGTGACGCGAGCGACGGATCAGCACCTCTTGCCGGTGATCGAGGAAGGCGCGCAGCACCTCCTTCATCGAACAGACCTTGGGCGTCACGCCGTCGATCAGCACGTTCATGTTCAGGCTGAACCGCACCTCAAGGTCCGAGTTGCGGTAGAGCATGCCCATCAGCACCTCCGGGTCCACGTTTTTTGAGCGCGGCTCAAGAATCAGGCGGATATCGTCAGCAGATTCGTCGCGCACATCGGCGAGGATCGGGATTTTCTTGGTCTGGATCAGTTCGGCGATCTTTTCGATCAGCTTGGATTTCTGAACCTGATAGGGAATCTCGGTGACAACGATCTGCCACTGACCACGGCCCAGATCTTCGACTTCGAACTTGCAGCGAAGACGGAAGGAACCACGCCCGGTGCGATAGGCCTGCGCGATATTTTCTGGTGGCTCGACGATCACGCCACCGGTCGGGAAATCCGGACCGGGGACGTAATTCAACAACGTGTCGTCGCGCGCATCCGGTGTTTTGATCAGATGCAGACAGGCGTCGCACAACTCCGAGATATTATGCGGCGGGATATTCGTCGCCATCCCAACCGCGATACCGCTTGCGCCATTGGCCAGCAAGTTCGGGAACTGCGCGGGCAACACGACCGGCTCGGTCAGCGTGCCATCATAGTTGTCGCGGAAATCAACAGCGTCCTCGTTCAGACCCTCAAGCAATGCCTCTGCGACTATGGTCATCCGCGCCTCGGTGTATCGCGAGGCCGCCGGATTATCGCCGTCGATATTGCCGAAATTCCCCTGCCCGTCGACCAGCGGATAACGGACGTTGAAATCCTGCGCCAAACGCGCCATCGCGTCGTAAATCGCAGCATCCCCGTGTGGGTGATAGTTACCCATCACGTCGCCCGAGATTTTCGCAGACTTACGGAAACCACCCGTCGCGCTGAGTCGCAGCTCGCGCATTGCATAGAGGATTCGCCGATGAACCGGCTTCAATCCATCCCGTGCATCCGGCAGGGCCCGGTGCATGATCGTTGAAAGCGCGTAGGTCAGATAGCGCTCACCAATTGCGCGGCGCAGCGGCTCGGCTACCTCGCCCCCGTTGTCAGGGGCCTCCATATTGGGGTCGTCAATCGTATCGTTCATACATGATGTGATACGACGCAAGCGCGCGCGGGTAAAGCAATCGGCGCATATTTTGCTGGGGACAAGTCGCGCTTTTTGCAACAGGGGGAGGCAAGTATCGGATTTCCCCCATCTTTCGACTCAAACCCGGTTCTATGGTATGCTTTCGAATAATAAGATTGCTGCCTTTATATTGATGTTACGATTGCCAGGGGGTGCGCTATGACGCGCGTTATTGTTATCACTTTCGCCATGCTCGGTTGGAGCTTCTACGTCATGAGTGGAGGCCCTGATTTCGAGCCGCGCGGGACACGGGCCGGCCAACCTGTGCCCATTGCCACGGCCCCTGAGCCCAAACCCACTTCTGCGCCAACGCCGCGTGCGGAAGAACTTGTGACCAATGTCGCAACCCGCCCTGTTGCCGCGCGAGCCGAACCTGAACCCTTGGCCGAGGAGGATACAACTGTTGTTCTTTCACAAGTCGCGGCCAATACATTGCCTCGGTTTTCCGCATTTGACGGAGATGGTGCCAGCTTCACGCTCGCTTCGCTTGAGGAAGGTGCCGCCGGGCTGGTGCAGGTTGAAACCGAGGTTCAGGACGATATCACGCCTACCTCTCAGATTATCGAACCCGAAAAGGACATTCGGGAGATATCAGGCACACGCGTAAACATGCGCGACGGACCTGGTACAATCTACCCCATCATAGCAAAGGCCAATATTGGCCAACGGGTTGAAGTCCTAAGCGATTCAGGCACGGGATGGCTGCGGTTGAGACTGCTTCCCGGGCAAAGTGTGGGTTGGATTTCTGCATCACTGGTTCGGAAGCCAACAAACTGACGCAACTGGGTCATTGTCCTGACCTGAAGCTCGCAATACCAAGGGGGCGAGGTTCAGTTTCGGAAGTGACATGCAAAAGACCATTCTTATTACTGGGTGCTCTTCGGGCATCGGACTGGATGCGGCGCACGGCATGCGCGCGCGTGGCTGGCGTGTCTTTGCATCCTGTCGGCAGCAGCGCGACTGTGATCGGTTGCGGGCGCAAGGTTTCGACAGCCCGCTGATCGACTATACCGACACCGACAGCATAACATCCGGTCTGAACCAGGTGCTTGAAACAACCGGAGGCACGCTGGATGCACTGTTCAATAATGGCGCGCACGGCCTTCCCGGTGCGGTCGAAGATGTCCCGATCGAAGGGCTTCGCCTGATTTTCGAGACCAATGTTTTTGGCTGGCACGAGTTGACCCGACAGGTGATTCCGGTAATGCGGGCACAGGGCCATGGACGGATCGTGCAGAATTCATCGGTACTGGGATTGGTCGCGTTTCCATGGCGTGGCGCATATGTTGCCACCAAATATGCCATAGAAGGCCTGACCGACACTTTGCGGTTGGAGCTTCGTGATACTGATATCAAGGTCATCCTGATCGAACCGGGTCCGGTGACCTCGAAAATCCGAGTGAACTCAATCCCGGTGTTCGAACGCTTCATAGATTGGAAAAACTCTGCCCTGCGCCAGAAATACGAGGATTCGTTGCTGAAACGCCTCTACGAATCATCCGGAAACGACAGGTTCGAACTGCCTGCTTCTGCCGTTACGGTCAAACTGGCTCATGCGGTCGAATCCAAACGCCCACGCGCTCGCTACTATGTGACAACGCCGACTTACATCGCTGGATATCTGCGACGCATTCTGCCGACCCGAACCATCGACCGCATTCTCTCGGACATCTGAGGCGAAATTACCCGTTCGCTTTTGCCTCTATCAACGCTAGATGAGGGTTCATCGCGAAAACAAACAAGGATGGTGATCTTATGGACCTGTTGATGGTCGTATTGCTTCTGGCCATGGCGGCGGTGGTCGCCGTGCTGGTAATGGGCATTGCCAACTTTGGAAAACCCGGCAAAGACGCAGCCATGAAAAGCAACAAGATGATGCGCCTGCGTATCCTGTTTCAGTTCATTGCAGTGGTGCTAATCGTGCTCTACGTCTACCTGCGCGGACAGGGAGTTTAAGGCATGGTTGTTCTCAACAAGATTTACACGCGCACAGGCGATGACGGCAAAACCGCCCTGGGCAATGGTGAGCGCGTCGCGAAATACTCCGGGCGTGTCGCGGCCTATGGCACAGTGGACGAATTGAATTCCTTTGTCGGCGTCGCCCGAACCGAGGCTGAAGGAGAGGTCGAAGCCGCCCTGTCCCGCATCCAGAACGACCTGTTTGATCTGGGGGCTGATTTCTGCCGCCCCGATATGGACAAGGATGCCGAAGCCGACTACCCGCCTCTCCGCATCGTCCCCGCCCAGATTGATCGGCTTGAGGCAGAGATCGACGCGATGAACGAAACGCTCCAGCCGCTGCGCAGCTTCATCCTGCCGGGCGGTTCACGTCTGGCGGCGCATCTGCATGTCTGTCGGACGGTCTCGCGCCGGGCAGAACGTCTGGCGGTTGAGCTGACAAATATGGAACCGGTCAATGAAACGGCGGTGAAATATCTCAACCGTCTTAGCGACTGGTTCTTTGTCGCCGCGCGCTGCGCCAATAATGGCGGACGCAATGATGTGCTCTGGGTTCCGGGTGCGAACCGCTGATCGCGAGCGTCATGGAGAAATAAAAATTCGTTTCTTGTCGAAAAAATGACAAAACGCGACGTCTCGAAAGCATGACGTGACGATTTTGCTCTGTTGCAGCGCATCACGACCCGCTATCTAAACCGCGAGAGCATTGGTGGAGTCGCTGCGCGGCTTGCCGTTTTTGTAAGGAGCATACGCAAAAATGAAGGTACTTGTGCCTGTCAAGCGCGTGATCGACTACAACGTGAAAGTTCGTGTTAAGGCGGACGGGAGCGGAGTTGATCTCGCCAATGTAAAAATGTCGATGAACCCCTTCGACGAAATCGCAGTGGAAGAGGCAATTCGCCTGAAAGAAGCGGGCAAGGCTGACGAAGTTGTTGCCGTTTCAATCGGTGTGAAACAGTCGCAGGAAACTCTGCGGACCGCCCTGGCCATGGGTGCAGACCGTGCGATCCTGGTTGTTGCAGCTGATGACGTACACACCGACATCGAGCCTCTGGCCGTGGCGAAAATACTCGCCAAAGTGGTCGAGGAAGAGCAGCCGGGCATCGTTCTGGCGGGCAAGCAGGCGATCGACAACGACATGAACGCCACCGGCCAAATGCTGTCGGCCCTGCTGGGCTGGTCGCAAGGCACTTTCGCATCCGAGCTGGATATCGAAGGCGACAGCGCCAAGATCACCCGCGAAGTGGATGGTGGTCTGCAGACTATCAGCGTCAAGATGCCAACCATCGTCACCGTTGACCTGCGTCTGAACGAGCCGCGCTATGCGTCGCTGCCGAACATCATGAAGGCGAAGAAAAAGCCGCTGGATGAGAAAACCGCCGCCGACTACGGCGTCGACGTCACGCCGCGTCTTGAAATCGTCAAAACCGACGAGCCGCCGGCGCGCGCCGCTGGTATCGTCGTGGGCTCGGTCGACGAGCTGGTTGAGAAACTCAAAGAAGCGGGGGCTGTGTAATGGCTGTACTTCTGCTTGCCGAAGTCAACAACGGCGAACTGAGCTTTGACGCGACCGCCAAAACCGTCGCAGCCACCAAGTCGCTGGGCGAAATCACCGTTCTGGCCGCAGGTGGCTCGGCCGCTGCCGCTGGTGAAGCTGCTGCCAAGATCGATGGTGTCTCTAAGGTTCTGGTCGCCGAAGATGCCTCGCTGGGCCATCGCCTGGCGGAATCGACCGCAGCGCTGATCGTGTCGCTGGCTGATGGCTATGAGCACATCGTTGCACCTGCCACCACCGACGCCAAAAACGTCATGCCGCGCGTTGCCGCCCTGCTGGACGTGATGGTGATCTCGGATGCGTCTGGTGTGGTTGACGGTTCGACCTTCGAGCGCCCGATCTACGCGGGCAACGCTATCCAGACCGTGAAATCGAACGACGCCAAGAAAGTTGTCACCATCCGGACCGCCAGCTTCGATGCTGCGAACGAAGGCGGCGCGGCTTCTGTCGAGACCATCTCGGTTGGCGATAACCCAGGTCTTTCCGAATGGGTTGAGGATAAGGTTGCTGAAAGCGACCGTCCGGAACTGACCTCGGCAGGCGTCGTAGTTTCGGGCGGCCGTGGTGTTGGCTCGGAAGAAGATTTCAAGCTGATCGAGGCGCTAGCGGACAAGCTGGGCGCTGCTGTTGGCGCGTCGCGCGCAGCAGTCGACTCGGGCTATGCGCCGAACGACTGGCAGGTGGGTCAAACCGGTAAGGTTGTTGCCCCCGATCTTTACGTCGCCGTCGGTATTTCTGGTGCGATTCAGCACCTGGCTGGCATGAAGGACTCCAAGGTCATTGTTGCGATCAACAAGGACGAAGAGGCGCCAATCTTCCAGGTCGCCGATTTCGGACTGGTTGCCGACCTGTTCCAGGCCGTGCCGGAGCTGACCGAGAAACTCGGCTGAAACCAGGCGAAGATTTTCTTCGAAATTTCTATGAGGCCCGCCATTGGCGGGCCTTTTCTTTAAATACCCAAGTCTCTGATCGCACGGGTCAAAGCGTCTGCGATTCTGCGATGTGTGGCAGGGCCGATCATATGTTCAGCAATTGGCTGCTGCAGAGTGCCAAATAACATATCCTCAAGCTCATCGGATGCGCCTGATACCTGCACATGCAGAGTAATGAGGCCTGCGCTTTGAGGCACCAACACTTCGACACTCGATGTATCCAACGTAACCGGATCATCCGATACCGAGCCCAGCGCGTGATGATCTGCTCTCAATTCGAGCAACATAACCGGAGGCTTAACTTTGCGCAGAAAAGTACCGAGCCTTTCAACCCAAGCTTTGCGCAGCTCTTGCTCAACCATCTCAAAGCGCGCATCTGTATGCGCCTTCAAACGGCTCAACAGATGACGAACAAAGTGAACATTGGTGAAGTCCATCTCGGGATACAACCCCACCAATTCCGACGTTGGTGCAACGAAACGATCATTACGACGAGGATGAACTCGATAGAACCGGTTGGTCTGGCCCAGCAACCCAGGCAACTGCAAAACACAAAGCTCTGACCGGTTCGCGAGTTCGAGCAGCCCGGCATCTCGTGTCAACGAATCGAGGCCACAAAACAGACTACCAAAGTTGAGACACCGGCGCTGTAGGCGGTGCTCGAGTATTGAGGGATACGGCGCCTCAACAAAACGACCAAATGTCTCCTCGCCCCCAAAGCGCGCCACGTAAGGCCTCTCCAAAGCTCTTTGCGGACCTCGGTAGAGCAATTTCGAGGCCCCATAGGTGCACGTTGTTTCAACGGAACCATCCGCGTTGATTGATTGATAGCTCATCACACTCACCCAAATTTTCACCCAGTTGCCATTTTGCCGCCGCAAGTCTTGCGAAAATCCTAATGCGCGCATTTGAAGCGAATTTGATCGGGCCGATCCCCTTGCCGCCCGCGCCGAAGTGCCGATAATGTCGCCCGTATCCTGCGAACAAGGACATCAGAATATGGACGTAAAATCAGTCGGAGTGATCGGCGCTGGACAAATGGGCAACGGGATCGCTCATGTGATGGCGCTGGCAGAGTATGATGTTCTTCTGAACGATATCAGCCAGGATGCCCTAGATGGTGCAATCTCGACAATCGAAACTAATCTGGTGCGGCAAGCGTCGCGCGGCAAGATATCAGACGAGGCGGTAAAAGCCGCCTTGGGGCGGATCACCACGACCCTAAACCTACCGGATCTGGGGCAGACCGACCTTGTGATCGAAGCTGCAACCGAGCGGGAAACGGTGAAGCAGGCGATCTTTGAGGATCTGCTGCCTCATTTGCAGCCTCACACAATACTGACCTCGAATACATCGTCGATTTCCATCACCCGGTTGGCCAGCCGTACGGATCGGCCTGAACGCTTCATGGGGTTTCATTTCATGAACCCGGTGCCAGTGATGCAATTGGTCGAATTGATCCGGGGTATTGCCACGGATGAGGCAACGTTCAACGCCTGCAAGGCTGTTGTGGACCGATTGGGAAAGACCTCAGCCAGCGCCGAAGATTTTCCGGCCTTTATCGTCAATCGGATCCTGATGCCGATGATCAATGAGGCGGTCTACACGCTTTATGAAGGCGTCGGCAGCGTTCAGTCCATCGACCAATCCATGAAGCTGGGCGCCAATCACCCTATGGGGCCGCTGGAACTGGCGGATTTCATTGGCCTAGATACCTGTCTTGCGATCATGAATGTACTGCACGATGGTCTGGCTGATACCAAGTATCGTCCATGCCCGCTGCTGACGAAATATGTCGAGGCTGGTTGGCTGGGGCGCAAGACCGAACGAGGGTTCTACGATTACCGCGGTGAAGTTCCGGTTCCGACGCGATAGTGCATAAGAGAGCCAGCCCTCTCTTGAGCCTGCGGCTCGATTCACTCCCGAGATATTTATGGCCAGATGAAGAGACGGATCAGTGTTTGCCCAGGGCAAGCGTGTGATCGCGGAGCCAAGCCATGAAACCACGTGGGTCGCGTTCCAAAAGCGCCATATCTTCATCTGAAACCGGGTCGCCTATAACCGGAGACTGCGGCTTGTTGCAGGAGCGGACAATTTCGTGCAGCAAAAGACCTTGGCGAAGTATAGGCGAAAGCCGATTGGCGATCTGGTACCAACGCGAGTTGCTGCCGGGGAAGAAGATCGGCACCACTTTTGCGCCCGAGCGGCGGATCATCTTGGCAGTAAAGACGTTCCACTCCCGCTCGATCGCAGGGCCGAACCAATCATCCGATGACATCACAACACCTGAAGGGAACAGAGCGACCACGCCGCCATCGGCCAGGTGCTTCATCGTCTTGCTGCGCATTTCAAGCATCTTGGCCTGCGCTTCGGGGTCGTGCGGAAACGGCACCGGGATCATGAACGAGGTTGCTGCCTCATCCAAACCGGTCAGAACCGAACGGGTCAGAATACGATAATCACTACGAACCTGACCTATGAGTTCGGCAAGGATCATGCCATCAACCATGCCGTGCGGGTGGTTGGCGACAACCACAACCGGACCCTCTTTTGGGATACGGGCGATCTGTTCGGCGGGGGTGGTGAGGTTGATGCCCATAATTTTGAGCGCACCGCCCCAGAATTTCTGGCCCCGGTAATGTTCGTTCTGCTTTTCGAACTTGTTGACCATACGCAGAATGGTCAGCTTGCCGGTACACCATTCGATCGCGCGAATGGCGGTGGACGTCCAGGCATCGTCAAACGAGTTGGCGTAGGTCAGCGTTCTGCGGTCGTAGATTTCACCCTGGTCGGTGTCTTGATCTGCGACTGGGCCGGTCTTTGTTTCGTGCGTGGTTTCCGCCAATTGCCTGGTCTTTCCGTCCTTGATATCGTCGCAGTTACGCTATCAGAACCCTTCGCCGAACTTGTCGTTCACCAGGGTTTCCAACGCTTCTGCCAACGCCTCAGCATCCGGGCCGGACGTCTCGACGTCAATAGTAGTTCCGCGCGACGCTGCCAACATCAAAAGGCCCATGATACTGTCACCCGAGGCAGAAAGCCCGTCGCGCGACACCTCGGCACGTGCGTCAAAGCCTTCGACCACCTCAACCAGCTTGGCTGAGGCGCGGGCATGTAGGCCTTTTTCATTTAGTATTTTCAAACTCTTGGTCGTCATATGATTGTATCCGGTATCAATCCAGCGTCACATTTTGCGCATTGATGTATTTTCGACCAGCTTCCAGTGCTAAACGCACGGCTTCGGCCAGCGGCAGATGGCGACTTTTGGCCAGTTTAATGAGCATCGGTAGGTTAGCTCCGTAAAGGATTCGCCGATCCTGCGGTGCACACGCACGTAAGCTGAGATTCGAGGGGCTGCCGCCATACAGGTCGGTCACAACGACAACGCCATCGCCCATATCGACCTTGTCAGCAGCACGACATATCTCAGCTTGTTTTGCCTCGCGATCATGATCAGCTTCGATCGGGATAGCCACCAACCCGGGCTGTTTTCCAACTACATGTTGTGTGGCCGCAAGATATTCGCGCGCCAAACCGCCATGTGCAACAATTACGATCCCGATCACTTCGGCCTCACATTCAATGCGCGTCGTTCCATTTCGCGGTGCCTAATTGCCACCTGCTGGCCCCCTTCCGCAAGGGCCTTTGCAACCGCTTCGGCCACAGCGACCGAGCGATGTTGCCCTCCGGTGCACCCGAAGGCGATCGAGAGGTGCGCCTTACCTTCTTCACGGAACGCTGGAAGCAATTCGATCAACAGTTCGACAACCCGATCAAAGAATGCCTCAAAGTTCGGATCTGACCGAACATAGGCTGCCACATCCGAATTTCGCCCATCGGCATCACGCAGTTCAGGCCGCCAATAGGGATTGGCCAAAAACCTGCAATCAAACACCATATCCAAACCACGCGGCAAACCCCGTTTGTACGAGAAGGATTCGATCGAGACCGCCAGATGACGCCCCCCCTTAGGGGCGAACCAGCGCTCGACTTCCTCGCGCAACTGGTGAACATTCAGCGTTCGGGTATCGATCAGCGTATCGGCAACCTCGCGAATGGGGGCCAGCAGTTCTTTTTCCTGTCGGATGCCCGTTTCCGGACTGGCATCCGCAGCGACCGGGTGGCGGCGGCGTGTTTCCGAGAACCGGCGCAGCAGCACTTCGTCGCTGCAATCCAGATAGAGAATCGTGAGTTCGACATCTTCCATCCTGCCCAGTTTGGCGGCAAGTTCGATGAACCCGATGGTCGAAAAATCACGATTGCGCGTATCGATACCCAAGGCCATTGGGCGCGTCGGCTCTGAGCTGTCCACCAGACGAACCAGCAAACCCATTGGTAGATTATCAATCGCTTCAAATCCAAGATCTTCCAGTACGTGGATCGCGGTCGAACGCCCGGCCCCAGAGGGGCCCGTAACCAATACGACGCGCGTTTGTGCTGTCATGAATTCGGCCATTCCGGGGCCACGCGCCCCATTTTCACAAGTTGAATTAGTCCTGCTGCCAAATTGGGTACCCCAGCGCCCCGAAGCAAGGGAACAGTTCGCCTCAGCACGCAAACGTCAGAAGGCTCGGGCAAACGCGCCGAAGCTGTTTGATCCAGATCCACGATATAAGCCAACGGGACGGGGCCCACGCTAGCAGCCCGTAGCAATCCAATGCCACGCGCCTCAATCAAACCTTTGATTGGCGCGCCTGCATTTGCCATAACCTGATCGTTCTGCACAAACATATCGACCCGGTCATCTCCAACCAGCTGAGCACCCAGCGCCATCATCTGCAATGCCAGCCCAGATTTTCCTGCACCCGAACCACCGATGATCAACACCCCAGCACGTTGCACCGCCACGCAAGTGGCGTGAATGCAAGCCGTCTTTTGATCTGCGATATCCTGGAGCGGGATCGCGTTCATGGTCTAGACAGGAAGCCCGACCACAAACCGTGCGCCCAGCGGATCCGAGGCGATATCGGCTTCGGTCGGGCGAATGTTTTCGGCCCAGATTACTCCACCATGCGCCTCGACGATCTGTTTCGAAATCGCCAAACCAAGGCCCGAGTTGTTGCCGAAATGCTCCTCGGGGCGTTGAGAATAAAAGCGTTTGAATATCTTGGTCAGAGCCTGATCAGGGATGCCCGGGCCGGTATCTTCAACGACAACCAGCACACGATTGTCGCGACGGCGGACCCAGACGCGAATGGCGTCATTGTCTTCGCAGAAGGAAATCGCGTTGGTGATCAGATTGACAAAAACCTGTGCCAATCGCGCCTCGAGCCCGTTGACGGCGATGGGTCCTGCCGGAAAATCAGTGATGTAGTCGATCCCCTTAGAACGGGCGTCTTCACCCAGAAATTGGCTGATATTGCCAAGTAGATTGAGCAGATCAAAGGGCTGCTCTTCTTCTTTTACAAGCTCCGCATCCAGCCGGGACGCGTTCGAGATATCACTGACAAGACGGTCCAGTCGCCGCACGTCATGTTCGATAACACTCAGCAATTTTTCGCGCTGGTCATCACGTTTAACCATGCGCATGGTTCCGACGGCAGATTGCAAACTGGCGAGAGGGTTTTTGATTTCATGCGCAACATCTGCCGCAAACTGTTCATTTGCGTCGATGCGGTTGTAAAGCGCGGAGACCATCCCGCGCAAAGCTTTGCTTAGGCGACCAATCTCATCCGGTCGGGCGCTGAGATCGGGGATCCGAATACGGCCCGGATTTACCCCCGCGCCCCGATCCTTGCCCATCTCGGCAGCGGCGGCCAGATCTGCCAGCGGGTTCGCAATGGTCGAGGCCAGAACAAGGCTCAGACCGATTGAGACCAGCAATGCAACGACAAACATCTGAAGGATGCGCTCTTGCTCTTTTCGGGCCAGCGCATCGATCTCACCTGCAGGGCCTGCCATGGCGACAGCACCAACCGGTACGTCTTCGACAAGAATTGGCGCCACGGCCACAATAACCGTCTTGCCCATGTCGTCCTGAACGGCCTGTACTTGCAGGCGACCATCCAACGCCTGCGGGATCAATTGTTGCACACGTTGCGCTAGTGTTGGCGCTTCAACATTTGTCCTGCTGCTAAAAATGGCGGACAAACCATTCCAAACCGCATTAAGCGCATCGCTGATCAAAGTGCTGCCCGAGACTGTGTCAGCTTCCTGTTGCAGCAGGCTTGGCAGTTCTGAAACTGGCGACACCCCGCGTGTCCAACCAATCAGAGTTCCTGTATTATCATATACAAAAACTTCACCACCCTCAGGAAGGCTAAGCCCGGAAAGGGTATCTCGCACGTCCAGCGTTGCGGAACCATTTCCCGAAGGTTGTCGAAGTTGAGTTTCAAATACGTTGCTGACGAGCTGTGCATCCCCAACCAAATCGACCGCTGTCTGCTGAACACGCTCTTTGCGCGTGTCGTCCAGATACAGCAAACCCGCCACCAGAATGACCAGGGCGATCAGGTTGAACGTAATGATCCTGCGTGCCAGAGGCGAATAGCGCAACGTAAGAAGGTTTCGTCGCGATCGCTTGGCTTGCAGTTCCGCAGACTCGGAATCTTGGGGAATGACCCAGTCATCCCCCAATACGACATCCGCGTCGCGTTCTTGGTTGGCTTGTTCAGTATCGCGCACGAGACCCCTTCGCCTTCTTCACAAACGGCCGCGCCTATTCTTCGTTGTAACGATATCCGATACCATACAGCGTTTCGATCGCCGAAAAATCCGGATCAGCGGCCCGCATCTTCTTGCGCAGGCGTTTGATATGGCTGTCGATGGTCCTGTCATCCACATAGACCTGATCATCATAAGCGACATCCATCAACTGATCACGGCTTTTTACAAATCCCGGACGTTGTGCCAGTGCCTGCAGCAACAGGAATTCGGTTACAGTCAGAGAGACATCATTGCCTTTCCAGCTTACCGCGTGGCGCAGCGGGTCCATCCGCAGCTCACCGCGTTCCATTACCTTGGTGTCCCCGGTCGCAGCGCTGGTTGCATCCCCTTCTACCGCTTCCTGACGACGCAGCAGCGCCCGGATGCGCTCGACCAGAAGGCGTTGCGAGAACGGTTTCTTCACATAATCATCTGCGCCCATCCGAAGGCCCAGAACCTCGTCGATTTCATCATCTTTAGAGGTCAGGAAGATAACCGGCATCTGGGTTTTCTGCCGGAGCCTCTGCAGCAGATCCATGCCGTCCATCCGCGGCATCTTGATATCCAGAACGGCCATATCCGGAAGTTTCTTATTGAACGCATCCAGCGCTGCCTGCCCATCATTATATGTTTCGACCTCAAACCCTTCGGCTTCGAGGGTCATGGATACTGACGTCAGGATATTTCTGTCGTCATCCACAAGTGCAATCTTTGACATCGGGTTCACCCCTATTCCTGCTCACTCGCGCAATAATACGCTTTTTTGTAAGACATTGTTGGCGGTTTTGAGCAACCGAATCAACTCGTAACCTCGAATCATGCCATTCTTGCGGCAGGTATGCGGCAAATTTGCCTTGCTGCGCCCAAATAGCTGCCTTGATTTACAGCAGACAAATCGTGATGGCGCTAAACCTCAACTTGGTTGCGCTAACTCCTACCAACCCTCCTGTTCATGTCCCAAAATACCGTGATAAGAGGCGCTTGACCGCCGGCTTTTTCCGGTATCCGCCCCAATGGCGCCCCCGGCCCAAGGCCCTCGCGCCGCCACAGGAGAAGACACACATGACATCTGGACGGGTTAACCCGCAATTCCGCCTCGAAGATCAGGGCATCGAGGGTCTGGGCAATGTCTATTACAACTTCATGGAACCGGCGCTGATCGAAGAAGCGCTCAAGCGCGGCGAAGGCACCCTTGGCAATGGCGGCGCATTTCTGGTCACCACCGGCAAGTTCACTGGCCGCTCGCCAAAGGACAAGCACGTCGTCAAGACAGACAGCGTCGCCGACAGCATCTGGTGGGAAAACAATGCCGCGATGAGCCCGGAAGGGTTTGATGCGCTTTACGAGGATATGCTGGCCCATATGAAAGGCCGCGATTACTTTGTGCAGGACCTCGTGGGCGGAGCTGATCCCAGCTATTCAATCAATGTGCGTATGGTCACTGAGCTGGCTTGGCACAATCTGTTCATCCGCCACCTGCTGCGCCGCCCGGATCGTGAGGATCTGGATGAGTTCACTGCGGATTTCACCGTCATCAACTGCCCCAGCTTTCAGGCCGACCCGGCCAAGCACAACTGCCGCAGCGAGACGGTGATTGCGATGAACTTCGATCGCAAGCTGATCCTGATCGGCGGCACCGAATATGCTGGCGAGAACAAGAAGTCGGTCTTCACCCTACTGAACTACATGCTGCCCGAAAAAGGCGTGATGCCGATGCACTGCTCGGCCAACCATGCGGTCGGCAACCCGGTCGACACCGCCGTGTTCTTCGGCCTGTCCGGCACCGGCAAAACCACCCTCTCCGCCGACCCGTCGCGCACATTGATCGGCGATGACGAACACGGTTGGTCGGATCGAGGCACCTTCAACTTCGAAGGCGGTTGCTATGCCAAGACGATCAACCTGAACGCCGAGGCCGAGCCGGAAATCTACGCGACCACCTCAAAATTCGGTACCGTGATCGAAAACATGGTCTTCGATCCTGAGACCAAAGAGCTCGATTTCAACGACGATTCTTTGACCGCAAACATGCGCTGCGCTTATCCGTTGGAGTACATTTCAAACGCCTCCAGCAACGCCCTAGGTGGACATCCCAAAAACATCATCATGCTGACCTGCGATGCGTTCGGTGTTCTGCCACCGATCGCTCGGCTGACCCCTGCGCAGGCAATGTACCACTTCCTTTCTGGCTTTACCTCCAAGGTGGCCGGGACAGAGCGCGGCGTCACCGAGCCTCAGCCGACCTTCTCTACCTGCTTTGGCGCGCCCTTCATGCCGCGCCGCCCCGAAGCCTATGGCAACCTGCTGCGCGATAAGATTGCCCAGCACGGTGCAACCTGCTGGTTGGTCAACACAGGCTGGACCGGCGGCGCCTATGGCGTTGGCAGTCGGATGCCGATCAAGGCCACCCGCGCCCTGCTGACGGCAGCACTTGAAGGATCACTGACTGACGCCGAGTTCCGCAAAGACGCCAATTTCGGATTTGACGTGCCTGTCTCGGTACCGGGAGTGCCCGAAGTGCTTCTGGACCCGCGTCGCACCTGGGACGATCAGAAAGCGTTCGACAAGCAAGCGGAAAAGCTGGTGCAGATGTTTGCCGAAAATTTCGAACAATATCTGCCCTTCATTGATGAAGATATCAAAGCCGTTGCAATCGGCTGATTAGAAATGGGGGCTCTAGCCGCCCCCATTTCATTTTGGATTACGCAGCGGCAGCCCAATCTAACAAACAAGTTCATTGCGAGAACGCGCCATTTGCGCTATCGCAATATACCGATGAAGAGATGGTACCTATGTTTTCGGCAGCGGCGACCATTGAAATTGGACAGTTGGGCGACCCGGGCGATTCCACTCTCAACACGCTTCGGGCCGCACTTGAAAGTGGCGATTACTTCCACATGGGGATGGTGTCGGATAGATGGTTTCAAAGGTCCTAGCCTTTCGACGTGCCTCGATCTGACACGGTAGTAGATAATAGGCAAGTTATGACAGAAATTTCAAAACTCACCGAACTGCGCAAACTGATGCAGAGCATGGAACGCACCTTGGGGCTAGAAGAGTTATCCCCGGTTGAGCGCGACATCTATTATGCCGCGGAAGAGTTGTCGAAAAGCAATACCGAAGTGCGCACCTTCGGCCTGATCGAGCATACGCTGGTCAAAAGCGTTTCTCGTCCGACCTTTTTCCGCGCCCTCAAGTCTTTAGTTCAAAAGGGCTATCTTTCGCAAAGCGGAAGCGCCAATCGTGGACGGTATTTGGTTCATGCACCCAGGTGATTGCTGCCTGAAATCTGAAAACGGCTAATCCCGTGAACAGATGGGCCTCTGACACCTTCTTTGCCTCTTTGGCCTATGTTGCCGCATCACTCGTTACATTCGAGATTCTGATGCCGCTTCAGAACGAATTTTTTCCCGCATACCCCAGCCACGCCAGCCTGTTGTTCCTGCCGCATGGCGTGCGGGTTCTGGCCGCATGGTTACTGGGGTGGCGGGCAATTTTTGCACTTTTGCCCGGCGTCTTTGTTGTCTTTGCAATGGTGGGCGGGTGGGACGTTTTCCTGCCCAGCAGATTGCTGGCAATTGCCATAGCTGTAACAATCGTGCCCGCCGTATTTTACGCGTGCAAAGCGGTAGGATGGGATCTTTTTCCACGCTCTGATCGCAATCCCTGCTGGCCCTGCGTGATGGGAGTTGGGATTGTCACTTCGGTTTTGGTTTCAATCCTGACCAACACGGCCTTTGGCAGTACAGCTGCCGAATATGTCGCGTTTCTGATTGGCGACATCTCAGGCTTGTTCTTTTTGATGTTGGGTCTCTATTTCGCGTTCCGTTTTGCTGAAAGGCGTGGTTAACCCAACAGTCCGCGCCTGAGCAAATTCAATCCGGCGATCAACAGAACCAACAGTGTAAGTTTGCGAAACTGGGTCTGATCAATCCGGTCCTGAAGGAACAGACCTCCTCGCATGCCTACAAGGGCCGGAAGAACCAGCATTGCAGAGAACAATGCCGTTTCACCCCTCAGAACACCTGAGCCCAAATGCGCAACCACCAGGGCCACCGCCCCTAGGCCATAAATTACACCCTGAACACGCATCTGATCTTTCTTTGGTGTATTCAACGCCGTCAGATAGGCCACAGTTGGTGGCCCCCATACGCCAGAGATGCCTCCGACCGCCCCTGCTACTGCGCCGACCACCGCCTCGACCCCGACGGAGGGTGCCTTCAATGTAAGTCTGAGCCCAAGTATCTGAATCAGCGCAAAGAAGGTTATCGGCACGCCGAGCACCAGTAGGTAATCCTGAGGTGTCAAAATATTAATCAATTGAGCACTCGCCAGCAGGCAGATTAACCCAACTGCCAGAAATACACGGAATTTACGAACCGATACCGCTGCGGCGACCACGCCATCCCGCAAGGCCTGTACACCATTAGTAACAAGGGTCGGCAGGATGAGGCCTGCCAACGCAAATTCGGGGGGCAGCATCATACTCAGCCCGGATATCAGCACCATTGGCATAGCAAATCCCACCATGCCTTTGACCCACCCCGCCACAAAAGCGACGATCAACGCCAGGTACATTTCCTGCGGTGAAATGAGCGAAAACAGATCCATCTGCCCTTCATATCAGGCCGAGATTTTTCTGCATTGCAAAAGTGATATGGTAATAATTGAACTTTTTATGCGCTATTTGTGTATTTTTGTTGCGCTGCACGTGCAGCATGATATGACCAGACGACCCAGTAAAGGACGTGATTCATGGCCCATGATGGACAGGACTTGACGAACATGATGCAGCAAGCGGTTTTACCTAATCTTCTGACATTGACTGCAGCGGCCTTACCGGCGGTCGAAACTGTGTTCGACAAGGCCCGTGCATCGGTGCGGGCCATGGTCACCAGTGAGGACCGCATCTCGGGCGCGTTGATCGTAGCAAATCAGACAGCCGCTCATGGTTTGGCATGGCTGGCAACTTACCGGCAATCTTTGCAGCAGA
Organism: Ruegeria sp. AN6; assembly: GCF_056540425.1. NCBI lineage: Bacteria > Pseudomonadati > Pseudomonadota > Alphaproteobacteria > Rhodobacterales > Roseobacteraceae > Ruegeria > Ruegeria sp. AN6. The sequence continues at coordinate 125,864 of NZ_JBQFWR010000008.1, read as the reverse complement.
TGCAACGCTGGGCCGAGGCACTTCAAGCTGAAGGTAAGTTCAGCGAGATGGAGCAGTTGCTGCACCAGATCGCCTTTGGCGAATACCTGCATCAGATCGCGGGTGGCATTCCGATGAATCAGGGTGAGGTAGTGCGTTTGCAGGACCTTGGTCTTGGCTGGGACGCCTTGTCCGGTTTCCAGTGCCATGAAGTGCAAACCCTGATGGCGCAGGCCAATTCTCAGGCCGTGCGCACGCGTCTGGTTGAGCTTATGCAGGATCAATCCGGTGCAACCATGTTTGGCGCTTCGGGTCTGGACGAAGAGTTGGAGATGATCCGTGATCAGTTCCGCCGTTATGCGCAGGAAAAGGTCGAGCCCAACGCCCATGAATGGCACCTGAAAGACGAATTGATCCCAATTGAGATCATCGAAGAACTGGCCGAAATGGGCGTGTTCGGCCTGACCATCCCCGAGGAATTCGGCGGCTTCGGCCTGTCCAAAGCGTCGATGTGCGTGGTCTCGGAAGAGCTTTCGCGCGGTTATATCGGCGTGGGCTCATTGGGCACGCGGTCCGAGATAGCGGCTGAACTGATCATCGCGGGCGGCACAGATGAGCAAAAAGCTAACTGGCTGCCGAAACTTGCCAGTGCTGAGATCCTGCCGACCGCCGTTTTCACTGAGCCCAACACAGGATCGGATCTGGGCAGCCTGCGCACGCGTGCCGTTAAGGGTGAAGATGGCAACTATAAGATAACAGGCAATAAAACATGGATCACCCACGCCGCCCGCACGCATGTGATGACCCTACTGGCGCGTACCAACCCTGATAGCTCCGATCACCGTGGTCTGTCCATGTTTCTGGCTGAAAAGACCCCCGGAACCGATGAGAACCCCTTCCCCACACCCGGTATGACAGGCGGCGAGATCGAAGTGCTGGGCTATCGTGGCATGAAAGAATACGAGCTGGGCTTCGACGGCTTTGAAGTGAAGGGAGAGAACCTGTTAGGTGGCGAAGAAGGCAAAGGTTTCAAACAGTTGATGGAGACCTTCGAGAGCGCCCGCATCCAGACCGCCGCCCGCGCCATCGGCGTCGCGCAGAGCGCTTTGGACATCGCCATGCAATACGCACAAGATAGAAAGCAGTTCGGCAAGGCGCTGATAAACTTCCCCCGCGTCTCGGGCAAGCTGGCGATGATGGCGGTTGAGATCATGATCGCACGGCAGCTCACCTATTTCTCTGCATGGGAAAAAGACCACGGCCAGCGCTGCGATCTAGAGGCCGGAATGGCCAAGCTGCTGGGGGCTCGGGTTGCTTGGGCCGCAGCGGATAATGGATTGCAGATCCATGGCGGTAACGGCTTCGCGCTGGAATATAAAATTAGCCGCGTGCTTTGTGACGCGCGCATCCTAAATATCTTTGAAGGCGCCGCAGAAATACAGGCGCAAGTCATCGCGCGTCGATTGCTGGGCTGACGCCCGGTTCGATGCGGTTTCCCCAACTTAACCCGGCCTTGTGCCGGGTTTTCTTTATCTTCCGTGTTGTACAGGCGCCAAGGCGCAAATGTTCCGAGTTGTACTACCCGGCTTTGTGATCGTCTGGGCAAAACTTCCCCCTCGGATCGGGGGCCGGAATCAGTTAAAGGGCGGTGAACGGAACCGGCACCTATGTCGGCCAGAGGAGACTCGAGCGTGAAGATCATCATTTCAATTTTGGCCACCTGCCTGACCCTTGCCGGGTGCGTCTCGGCCCCGACGACGACGGGCTCGAATGACGCCGACAAACTGGCGCAGGCCATTCAGCAGCTTGGTCCCGAGGTTGATCCACGCGAAGCCCGCCGCGCCGCCGAGATATCCTATGCCTATTCCAGCCAATTGAAGAAGGACTGGAACGTCACCGATCCGGCGATCATCCACAACGCAAAGGTCATAAATGGGTTTCGTGAGAAGGGCCTATGTAATGACTGGGCGCAAGCCATGACCACGCGACTGAAACAAGAAAGTTTCCGTACGCTGGATTTGCACTGGGTTACCTCCCCGCCGACGGCGTTTCGGATCATTCATCATTCGGCCCTGATCAGCGCCAAGGGTGATCCCATGGACGAGGGCATCATCCTCGACCCGTGGCGCAACAGCGGGGTGTTGTTCTGGGCGCCCGTGCGCAAGGATACCAAGTACAACTGGCGGCCCCGTCTTGAAGTGCGCGAAGAATTGATCAGCGGCGTGAACCCCTACTGATAGGATATTGCAATGTTACGTCTGGCCCTGCTTCTGCCTCTGGCCTTGTTTCAATGCGACGAGGATGAAACCGTTGCCGCCTATGGCGCGGCGGATCAGACATGGGCACTGCAGGAAATTGACGGAGAGCCGTTCGAAGCCAGCGCATTGCTGCGCTTTCCCGAAGAGGGGCGTATCGAAGGCAATGCCCCCTGCAACACTTATTCGGGCAAGCTGAATGCCCCCTACCCTTGGTTCGAGATCGCCGATCTGGCTGCCACCCGCGCAGCCTGTGCCGGGCTTGAGGCCGAAGGGTTTTACTTCGCTGCACTGATGGCGATGACACAATCCGAAGTATCCGGCGATGTGCTGATCCTACGCAACGAGGACGGGCACGAGATGGTATTCAAAGCCGTCGAGTAAACTGCCCCACGAGCCGCGCTCGTGCGTCCGGCAAAGGGGTGTGGCCCAAAGACGGGGCGAGATGGTTTTCCAGAAAATACCCTGTTGTGCGCAGGGCATTAACAATCTCGGCATCCGGGGCCGCGCCTTCGCCGCGCAGGCAGGGAGGTAACGGCAGCAGCTTATCGGCCCACTCCCCTGCCCCCGCTGCACTGACCGCGCGACCGGTTTTGGGCGAGACATAAATCAGCCCCTCACTCACGCCGGTCACCGCACAGGCCGACAGATCGAGGCCAAAGCCCAACTCTTCCAGCAGCGCCAGTTCCCAGCGCAGATAAGCAAGTGGCCAAACCTCATCCTGTCCCAACAAATCCATCAACTGTTCGGTTTGCTTATAAATCGAGGGGTGTGGCTCGCGCTCAGGAAGGCAGAAGGACAATAACGCCACCACCGCGTTCAGTCCGGCCAGTGCCAACCGACCTGAAAATGCAGCGGCGGCACGGGAACGCAGGGGTTCGACCTGAAAAGTGCCCAGATGTTCTTCAAGCCGCGCACGCCAAAGTACGTCCAACTGCGCCCCCGGTTGCAAGATCGGCGCGATCTTGCGGCTAGTGCCCCCACGCACAATACCTGCATGGCGGCCATGAGTTTCGGTAAAAACCTCGATAATGGTCGCCGTCTCACCATGGCGGCGAGAGGTCAGAAGTATGCCGTGATCACGCCAGTCCAATTTCGGCCTCGTTAGGTCACCAGATATGCCTGCAGGAAATCTTATGGCCGTTGCAGGTTCAAGGTACAAATAAGTCTGGTCGGATCAGTAGGAAAAACCGGTTGCGTGAGGTGGGCTCAGAGACTAATGTTCGCCATATGTTCTTATTACTGGGATTTAAGAAATGTCTCTGAACTATGTCATGATCGGCTCAAATGATGTTGCCAAAGCACGCAGGTACTACGACGCGGTTGTTCCTCAGTTAGGTGGGAAAGTAATCGCCGAATACATGCCACATGCAGTTTGCTATGAGCTGCGCGGTGGCGGCAGCATGTGGGTCGCAACGCCCTTCGACAAAGAGGTTGCAACTGTCGGAAACGGCAACATGGTTGGCCTGCTATGTCAAAGCGAAGCGGAAGTACGTGAGGTGCACGCCGCCGCTATTGCCAATGGCGGTACTAACGAGGGCGATCCGGGTGAGCGCCCGCAATATGGACCGAACTTCTACGGTGCCTATGCCCGCGACCCGGATGGAAACAAAATGAGCTTCGTCTATTTTAGTGAAGCAGACTGATCGCATTGTCGCTCACTGCGTGGCGGGGTTGCTAGAATGTGACCCCAGCATGGATTAAGATGCCGATGACCATCATCAGGTTCAAGATCATGGAAAGGCCGTTGCCCACATAGATGGGCAGCTTGCCGACCACCAGCCCGTAAGCGAACCACAAAAACGACAGCCCCGCATAAAGCGACCACGAGAGCAGCGACTGGCCGGTAGCGTGTTCGGAATGGGTAAAATAAAGCTTGATCAGTTGCGGCAACGTAGCGAAGGGGCCGACCACTCCGATGAAGACCATAAAGCCCTCGAACCGCTGCATCCAATGGCCGAGATTTGACTTTTCCAGTTTCTGGGCAAGTGTTTCAGCCACTCAATTCCCCTCTTATTCCTGCGGCACCCGATAGGCGGGTCGTTCGTTCAGCCTGTTTCAGAGCAAAATAGTCGCTTTGAGCCGGGCATCCAAGATCAATTGCTGGGCGCGCTAGTCCAAACCTTCTTCACCCAATAAGTGCCTGCCTTGCCGGTCTTCAACCTCGATTACCCAGAGATCAGGGTCAAAACTGCGTTGGCGGGTGATGGCGTTGTCCACCTCGCCCTCGGGGCCGGAAGAGAGTTCCACCCATTTACGCTCACCGCTCATCAGATCAAAACTTCGCTGAAATGCGGTGGCCTGCCCGTCAAGCGTATTCAGCTTGATCAGCACCGCGCCGGCGGTGTCGTCACCATGGGCCACGACAAAGGCTGGTATTTCCTGAAATCGCAGCCGCGCCAGATAGGCATGCACCCAGAATTCCGCCGTCAGTCGGGTCATCCGTTACCGTCTTTGAAATCCAGACCCATTTCCGAATAACGCTCGGATTCTTCCAGCCAGTTGGGCCGGACCTTCACCTGTAGGAACAGGTGGATCTTTCGGTCGAGGAATTCTTCTAGTTCCGCCCGTGCGGCCTGACTGACAGCCTTGATGGTTTCGCCGCGTTTACCCAGCACGATGCCTTTATGACCATCGCGCATGACATAGATGACCTGATCGATCTTGGCGGAACCGTCTTTGCGCTCTTCCCAGTTCTCGGTCTCGACGGTCAGCTGGTAGGGCAGTTCCTGATGCAGGCGCAGGGTCAGTTTTTCGCGCGTCATCTCGGCGGCGATCATGCGTAGGGGCAGATCAGCGATCTGATCTTCGGGGTAGAGCCACGGACCTTTGGGCAGTTCCGACGCAAGCCATTTGCGCAGGTCGACGACACCATGGCCTTTCTCGGCCGAGATCATGAAGGTCTCGGCGAAGGGATAGCGCGCGTTCAGATCGCTGGTGAGCGCCAACAGCTTCTCGGAGGGCACCTTGTCGATCTTGTTGATCGCGAGAGCGATGGTGCGGCCTTGGCCGATCTCCTCCAGACCTTCGAGGATGCGTTCGACCCCTTCGGTGATGCCGCGATGCGCCTCGACCATCAGCACGACCACATCCGCATCCGCAGCCCCGCCCCAAGCGGCGGCGACCATGGCGCGGTCCAGGCGTCGGCGCGGTTTGAACAAACCCGGCGTATCGACAAAGACCAGTTGCGCATCACCCTCCATCGCCACGCCGCGAATGCGTGCGCGGGTGGTCTGCACCTTGTGCGTCACGATCGAGACCTTGGCCCCGACCATGCGATTCAGAAGGGTGGATTTGCCTGCGTTGGGCTCTCCGATCAGGGCGATAAATCCGGCGCGTGTGCTCATGTGTCCTGCGATCCTGTTTGCAAGTGCGCACCCCTATAGCAGAATGTGCGGACGGGCCAGAGGCATTTGTCGCATTGCGGTCATGCGACAGGGGTGGCACCAAAGCAATGCGCCACGCCAATCCCAGCCAGGCGATCATCCTTTCAGAGAGGCGAGATGTGAAACGTCGGGAGTTTCTATTGGGCAGCGGGGCTGCCGCAGGTGCATTGGGACTGGGTGGGTTCGCGTTGGCGTCAAACCCGCAAGAGTTGGTGATCCAACCCGCAAGTTTTGCGCTACGTGATCAGGTGACGGACGGGATGGTCAGCCTGTCGCCGGACGCACCTCCCCCCATTCTGTATGGAAATCAGGGCGAGGTGATGCGGTTGCCGGTACGCAATACCCTGCCCGACTACACGGCGATGCACTGGCATGGCTTGCGTATTCCCAACGGGATGGACGGGGTGCCCTATTTGACCCAGATGCCGATGGGTGAGGGTGAACTTTTCGACTATGAATTCATACCCCCGGACGCGGGCACGTACTGGTACCATCCTCATTGTATGACGATGGAGCAAATGGCGCACGGGTTGACTGGGGTCATGGTGATCGCCGAGGCCGAGGACCCGGGGTTTGACAGCGAGCAGGTGATCAACCTGCGCGATTTCCGGCTGGATGAGGCGGGCGCGTTCCTGCCCGCATATACGCCGCGCGGAGCGGCTCGGGCGGGGACATTTGGCAATGTTAATACTGCAAATTGGTTGCAAGCGCCGGTTTATGATCACCCCGCCGGAGGTCTGGTTCGGTTGCGCGTGGTCAACACCGATACGACCCGGATCTACAAACTGAACCTTGATACTGCCGACGCCCGAATTATCGCATGGGACGCTCATCCGGTGGATATAGACGTGCCTCTGCCCAGCGTTGCGGAGCCGTTACTGCTTGGCCCAGGCCAGCGTGTCGATTTCGCGGTGAAGATGCCCGAAGATGAAGGGCAGACCGTGAACCTGATGGCGAAGCTGCCCGGTCAGCCGCTGCGGTCCATGGTCGGGTTGCAGGCAGTTGGCGCGTCTGTGGCCCGAGATATGCGTGAGCTGAAACCGCTGGCCAAAAACCCCGTTGCACGGCCCGATCTGAACAAGGCCGAGCTGCACGAGTTTGTTTTCGGATGGACGCCGGAAGGCGGAGAGCCCAATAACGGCTTTTGTGGCTCGCTGGGCTATAATTTCTGGTCAATCAACCGCAAGCCATGGCCGGGAGATGCGGCGCAGGATGTGGCACCTTTGGCAACTTTGGAGATGGGCAAAAGCTATGTTCTGCGGCTGCGTAATGAATCCCCCAACCTGCATCCGATCCATCTGCATGGGCTGGTCTTTGTGCCAATCAAGTCGAACCTGCGCCAACTGCCTCCACTGATGACCGACACGATGTTGCTGCTGAAAGATGAGGTGGTCGAGATTGCGTTGGTCGCGGATAATCCGGGCGATTGGGCGTTTCATTGCCATGTGATCGAACATCAGAAAACCGGGCTGACAGGATTTATTCGGGTAGTTTGATCTTAAGGCGAAGTGTTCAATACCAGTACATGGTTCGGGTAAGCTTGGTCCCCGATCCGGAAATCTGTGACACCGACTTGTTCAAACCCTTTGGCTAGATAGAAATCGATTGCGGTCGTGTTCTCAGAATTGGTCGTCAGCCAAATTGACCGGCGCCCTTTTTCACGGGTGTAGTTGATCGCGATGTCCAGCAGCGATGAGCCGATGCCTTTACCATGATGGCGGGGCTGCACATAAAACGTCACGATCTCAAGATCGGAAAGCCCGTCCACAGGTGCAATGCGATTTTCCGCCAACTGAATGTATCCGTCAATCCCCTCTTCGTTTTCAGAGACCATCAAAAGGTCTTGGCCGTCCTGCAACAAGGCTTCGAACCGCGCGGTCGCGAACTCGGACAGTGCGAATTCGGCAAAGAAGGAATTCACGCCGCGCTTTAGGTAGGTTCCGACCCAGACCTCAATCGACAGGGCCGCGAGGCTGGCAGCATCCGCTTTCTGGGCGGGTCTGATCTTCATGATCTGGCCGCGCAGAGGATCAAGACAAATGTTCCAACAGAGCCTTTGCCGCTGCCTGTTCTGCCTGCCGTTTGGAGCCAGCGGTAGCTTGTGCCTCGGTCCCGTCCTGCAGTCGCGCGGCGATGGTGAAGATCGGGGCGTGGTCGGGGCCAGTGCGTTTGACTTCGACGTAAGCTGGCGGCTTCTGACCGCGGGCCTGCGCCCATTCCTGCAACGAGGTTTTGGCGTCGCGCGCGTCAGCCTCGACCTTGTGGATGCGGTCGCCCCAGAGGGCGAGGATCACGTCTCGGGCGGCCTCGAACCCTGCGTCGCGATAGATGGCAGCTATGACCGCCTCCATCGCGTCGCCCAGAAGGGCCTGTTTGCGACGGCCCCCGGAGAGCATCTCGGACCGGCCCAATTTCAGGACTGCCCCCAGATCGATCTGGCGGGCCACATCAGCACAGGCCTCTTTGCGCACCAGCGCATTGAACCGGGGGGCCAGCTGGCCTTCGGAGGCTTTTCTGTCCGCCTCAAGCAGTGCTGTGGCCATGACGAGACCCAGCACCCGGTCGCCCAGAAATTCCAGCCTTTGGTTGTCGGGGCGCGTGGCAGAAGACACTGAGCCGTGGGTCAGCGCGCGCACCAACAGTTCGGGGTCGGAAAACTCATACCCCAAGCGTTTCTGGAACGCCTTTATCTCGGCCGATAGCTTCAATTGACCGCCTTGAAGAAGCGATCACCGCGCCATGTCCAGAAGAACAGCATCGAGCGACCTGCGGACGAGAACATGATCCGGTCGGCGCGTCCGATCAGGTTTTCGAAAGGTACAAAACCCACGCCGCCCGCGGATTGCGGCAGGCGGCTGTCTGCCGAGTTGTCGCGGTTGTCGCCCATGAAGAAATAGTGGCCTTCAGGCACAATGTAGATGCCCGTGTTGTCCGAACCCTGACTACCGATATTCAGCACATCATAGGAGACGCCGTTAGGCAGGGTTTCGATCAGGCGAGACTTTTCGCACAAACCACCAATACCCACGGGGCCGTTTTCACAGCGCGGGCGCAGACCTTGCGGGCCCTGCGGTTCGGCGATCTCGGTGAACACGCCGTCAGGTTGCTGAGGCACCGGCGTATCATTCAGAATGATCTGGCCCTGACGAATTTGGATGCGGTCGCCCGGTAAGCCGATCAGGCGTTTGATATAGTCACGGCCAGTGATGGGATGGCGGAAGACGATGACATCACCCCGCTCAGGCTCACCGCCCAAAATGCGAGTGTTTTCATCGCCCTGCATCCAGCCACAGATATCTTCGGCATCGATGTTCAGACCGACGCTGGGGATGATCAGGCTGGGGCAGGAAGCGTAGGAGTATCCGTAAGCCATCTTGTTGACGAAGAGGAAGTCTCCGATCAGCAACGTCTGCTTCATCGAACCGGAGGGAATCCAGAACGGTTGAAAGAACAGGGTGCGGAAAACGCCCGCGATCAGCAGGGCGTAGACGATGGTTTTGATCGTCTCCCAAACGGCGTTTCCGGATTTGGCTTCCTCGGCCATACTGCTCTCTCCAGTCTATGCGTGGTTGGGGTGCTACATGCGTGTCAGGTGGGGGCAAGTCAAGGCTGCGCGGGCGCTTCTTGAAGCGGGCGAGCCTCGATCACCACAAAGGCCTGCGCCCAGGGGTGATCATCGGTCAGGGTGACGTGAATGATCGCCTCGTGTCCTTCGGGGGTTAGTTCTTTCAGGCGCTCGGCGGCCCAGCCGGTGACATGCATGACGGGTTGGCCTGTGCGCAGGTTGGTCACCGCCATGTCCTTCCACGCGATGCCCATGCGTAGACCGGTGCCCAAGGCTTTCGAGCACGCCTCTTTCGCGGCCCAGCGCTTGGCATAGGTTCCAGCGGTGTCAGCGCGGCGTTCGGCCTTGCGCTGCTCGGTCTCAGTGAAAACGCGGTTGCGGAACCGGTCGCCGAACCGGTCGAGTGTGCCTTGGATACGGTCGATATTGGCGAGGTCGGTTCCGATTCCGAGGATCATGTCAAACCTCCAGCACCACAGTACCGAGCTTTTGACCGGCCTCGACCATAGCGTGTGCTTTTGCGGCCTCGCTGAGATCTCCACCGGGGACTACGGCGTGGGACAGTGCGCCTTGCTCCAACCACTGGCCTAAATGCGCTTCGCCGCGACGGCGGGCGGCGGGGTCGAGTTGGTAGACGATCAGCATATGCAGGCGGACGTTCTTGAACATGAAGCCGTAGAAATCCAGTTCCGGCTTCATTTGTGAGGCCGAGGCATAGCTGGCGATGGTGCCGCCGGGGCGGATCATCGAAAGGGAAGCGGGCTGGTTGGCGGCGAAATCGACCTCGACGATGCGGTCTACGCCTGCACCGCTGGTCATGTCCATCACCACCTCAACCACATCCTGCGTGCGGTAGTTGACCCACTCTGCCGCGCCGGAGTGGGCCGCTTTTTCATCTGAACTGACGGTGGTGATAACGCGCGCGCCGCCCAGCGCTGCCATCTGGCAGGCGTAGCGCCCGACCGTGCCAGCTCCGCCGGTCACTAGCACGGTCTGGTTGGTTATCGGTCCATCACGATACAGCGCGTACCACGCGGTCATGGCGGGGATGCCGAAACAGGCGCCTTCGGCAAAGCTGGTGGTGTCGGGCAGAAACACAGCCTGATCGGCAGGCAGCGCGATGTATTCGGCCCCGGTGCCCAAGGCGCGTTGCCATTGGCCGTTCCAGATCCAGACACGTTCGCCGACGCGCGCGGGATCGACCCCTTCGCCTACGGCCTCTATCACGCCGGCTCCGTCCGAGTGGGGGACGACCAGCGGGTATTGCATCACCGCGCCCGGACGCGCGCCGCTGCGCAGCTTGACATCTGAGGGGTTGATGCCGCTGGCGTGGACACGGACCAGAACGTCGCCTGCGCCCGGCTCAGGCGTGGGCAGCTCGACCAACTCAAGGACATCCGCCGCCGCACCAAATCTGCGATAGGTGATTGCTTTCATGACAGTCCCTCGTCTCCTATTGGTCAACCGTGTCAGGCATTTCCAGATCGAACACCAAGACGCCCTCGGCCCCGTCCACACACAGCGCGACAAGCCGTGCGCCAAGTTGCTGGTGAGTTTCGTCACTGGCATAACGCCGCAGGTCGACCTCAGCCGCGAAATCCAGCGTGAAGCCGTAGGGATAGCTTGGAGATTTCGCCTCAAAGTCGCGGTTAGGGCCATGAAAGAAGCCCCCGCAGCCCGGCAAGCGGTCTGCGACCGCGCTCAGCCCCTCCATCACGGCGGCAAGCTCTACCGCGTCATGATCGGGCCTGAGGCGCAGCATCACGCAATGTCGGATCATCCTTGCACCCCAGAGGTCATGACAAGCGCACCGTGAGGATCTTGTAGCTAGCGACGCCAAAGAAGCCCGCGAAGGCGAAATCAAACCAACGGCGGGCGCGGCGATAGGCGTTGACCATGCGTGCAGAGGAGAACAGGAAAGCGTAGCCGATGAAGATCAGCAGCGACCCTGCATAGAGCATGGCGAAATAGCCCAGCAGCATAGCAAGGCTCGCATCGTTGGGCGCGACGATGGCGTAGATCGAGCCCCAGCTCAGGATCGCCTTTGGATTGGTCAAGTGGATCGCCGCCCCTTTGGCGAAGATGGTGGACAGAGTGCCGGTGACCGGGTTTCCCAAAGCAACCTCATCCGAGGACAGCGCGCGGCGCAGGGCCTTGAACGCCAGCCAGCCCAGATAAGCGACGCCGATATAGCGGATCACCTCAAACACCCAGACATTGGCCAGCATGATCGCAGACAACCCCAAAGCTGCGGCAATCCCCCACGCAGCAGAACCCGCACAGATACCCAGCGCAAAGGTCAGACCGGCGGTGCGGCCCTCATTCATCGCAGTACCCGCGATGCCCATCGTGGCAGGGCCCGGAGAGCCTCCAGCCATCAGCCAGGCAATCCAGATCGCCACAAAACCAGGGGTGATCATGCCCGCGCCTCGTCCATCAGGCGGCGCATTTCGTGGACCGCTGGTGTAAGGCCGCGGAAGATGGACTCGCCGATCAGGAAGTGGCCGATATTCAGCTCACGCACTTCGGGTAAGGCGGCGACGGGTTGCACGGTTTCATAGGTCAGGCCGTGGCCTGCGTGGACCTCAAGGCCTAGTGAATGGGCATAGGCGGACATTTCGCGCAGGGCTTCGAGCTCGCGCGCGGATTCGTCCGGTTTGCCCTCGGCATGGAAATCGCAATAGGCGCCGGTGTGCAGCTCGATCACCTCGGCCCCGATGCGATGGGCGGCGTCGATCTGGCGCTGATCTGCGGCGATGAAAATCGACACGCGGCAACCAGCATCGCGCAAGGGGGCAATGAAATGGGCCAGCTTGTTTTCCTCGCGCGCAACTTCTAACCCGCCTTCGGTTGTGCGTTCCTCGCGCTTTTCGGGAACGATGCAGACAGCGTGTGGCTTATGGCGCAGGGCGATTTTCTGCATCTCGTCCGTCGCGGCCATCTCGAAGTTCAGCGGTACCGACAAGATATCCATCAACCCGTCGATATCGGCATCCGAGATGTGGCGGCGATCTTCTCGCAGATGTGCTGTGATGCCATCGGCCCCGGCCTCTTCCGCGATCCGGGCGGCGCGTAGTGGGTCGGGATAGGCCCCGCCGCGCGCATTCCGCACAGTGGCTACGTGGTCGATATTCACGCCCAGACGCAAACGGTTGTCAGACATCTTTCGAATCCTTCATTGTCCCTGAAGACGAGCCTAGTGGGTTTGTCACTGAAACGTCAGCCTCTGCCTGTGCCAAACGTTTGATTTGTTCAAACTTTGCTTTGATCCGGGAGCGGCGGCGCTGCTGGTATGTGCGGATCAGCGGCAGGCTGAGATAACCGCAGACCACACCAGCCACAACGCCCGGAATGACACCGCCAACCATGTAAGGAAAGAATACATCGTCATAGAAGCGGCTGAGCCCATGCCAGTCAGCTTCGCGGCCGGTGAACATCGCAATGCAATTGTCTTTGAGATCACCCATCGCATCGGCGAATTTCCCCATCAACCCGTGCGTGTCGTGCTCACGATATCGGGTACCCAACAGGAAATGTCCGGTTTGCAAGCTCACCACCCCGATCGGCACATAGGTCAGAGGATTGCCGAAGAATGTTCCGCTGAGGGCAGCCAATATGTTGCCATTGAGCAATCGAGCCAGCACAGCGGCGACGAGAAAATGCAAACCATAAAATGGTGTAAACGAGGCAAACACCCCTGCCCCGATGCCACGCGCGATGCGTTCAGGGGTGTCAGGCAGGCGGCGCACCCGATGTTTGACATAGTGAAAGGCACGGGTCCAACCACCGCGCGGATAGACAAACTCTGACGCGACTTGGACAGGCGAGCGGCGATCTCGGCGCTTGAAAACCACTCGTGATCACCCCTTCTCAGCCAGCCGCGACAGCAGTTTTCTTGCTTTCCCGATACCGTTCGACTGCGGCAACATCGCTTTCTGCCTCAAGCATAAGCATCAGCGAATGCAGTTGTTCAAGATCGCGCAGTTCGACGTTGATCATCAGACGGTAAAAATCAGGTTTGCGGTCGACGAATTCGAGGTTCGAAATATTGGCCTTTTTCTCTCCTATCAATGTGCAAATACGCCCCAGTACCCCGGCATCGTTACCGATAGTCAGATCAAGCGTCGCTCCATAGACAGCCGGGTGCGTGCCCGCATGCCAGTGCAGATCGACCCAGCGCTCGGGTTCATTTTCGAACTCGGTCAGACGGTCGCAATCGATGGCGTGCACCTCAACGCCCCTGCCGCGATATGTGATGCCAACGATGCGTTCACCCGGCAATGGCTGGCAACAAGGCGCACGGTCGAATTTCTGGCCGGGCTCAAGCCCGATCACAGCGCGGCGGGGCGAAATCGCGTCGCCATCATCCTTGGTGAGCTCGGGATATACAGCCTCGACTACCTCATGGGCGGTCAGTTCGGCGCTGCCCAGACGGGCCAACAATTCGTGTCGGTCTTTCAATCGCAGGTGTTTTGCAGCGGTATCCAATGCCTTGTCGGTGGCCTTGCGGCCGACGTTTTCAAACCCGGCGCGGGCCAATTCTTTACCCAGCTTGATGAAGCGTTCCCGGTCAACCTCTCGCAAGGCGCGGCGGATCGAGGTGCGGGCCTTGCCGGTGACGGCGATCTCAAGCCATGTGACCTGTGGGCTCTGGCCATCGGCGGTGATGATATCCACCGATTGTCCGTTCTTGAGCCGGGTCCAGAGCGGCACACGAATTCCATCCACCTTGGCCCCAACACAGGCATGGCCGATACGGGTGTGGATCGCATAAGCAAAATCGATCGGTGTTGCCCCGCGCGGCAGTTTCACCACGTCGCCCTTAGGGGTGAAACAGAACACCTGGTCCGAATACATTTCGAGCTTGACCGCTTCGAGGAAGTCTTCGTGATCATCCTCGCTGTCGAACTGTTCCGTCAGGTTTGCGATCCATTTTGCCGGGTCCACGGCAAAAGGGTTTTCGGACCGGACACCATCGCGATAGGACCAGTGCGCTGCCACGCCGGTTTCTGCAACGTCGTGCATCTGGCGGGTGCGGATCTGAACCTCGACCCGTTTACCGTCGCGCCCGGACACAGTCGTGTGGATCGAGCGATAACCGTTCGATTTCGGCTGGCTGATATAGTCCTTGAACCGACCCGGCACCGCGCGCCAGCGCTGGTGGATCGCGCCGAGGGTGCGATAGCAGTCTTCCTCGGACCCGGTAATGATACGGAACCCATAGATGTCGGACAGGCGCGAGAAGCCTTGGTCTTTCTCCTGCATCTTGCGCCAGATCGAATAGGGTTTCTTGGCACGGCCAAAGACTTCGGCCTCGATCCCGGCTTTTTCCAGCTCGTGCCGCATGTCGCCGGTGATGCGGTGGATCACGTCGCCGGTTTCACGCTGCAAGGTGATGAAGCGGCGGATGATCGACTGGCGGCCTTCGGGATTCAGGACACGAAAGGCGAGATCTTCCAGTTCCTCGCGCATCCATTGCATCCCCATGCGACCCGCAAGCGGTGCGTAGATATCCATCGTCTCGCGCGCTTTTTGCACCTGCTTTTCGGGGCGCATCGCCTTGATGGTGCGCATATTGTGCAGACGGTCGGCGAGCTTGACCAGAATGACCCTCAGGTCCTTGGACATGGCCATGAACAGTTTGCGGAAGTTTTCGGCCTGCTTGGTCTCGCGGCTGGAAAGCTGCAGGTTGGTCAGCTTGGTGACGCCATCGACCAGCTTGGCGACCTCATCGCCGAACAGCTCGGAAACCTTGCCATAGCTGGCTTTGGTGTCTTCGATCGTGTCGTGCAGCAGGGCCGTTATGATGGTCGCATCATCCAGACGCTGTTCGGTCAGGATGGCGGCAACGGCAACAGGGTGCGAGAAATAGGGCTCGCCAGAGTGGCGGAACTGCCCTTCATGCATCTGAAGGCCAAATTCATAGGCCCGTTCGATGCGCTCGGCATTTGTCTTGGGGTTGTAATTGCGGACCAGCGCAATCAGGTCTTCTGCTGAAATCATCCGGTCCGCACCTTTGTCGCTGGGAATTACCCCTGGCCCTGAGCCTCCATCAGAGCGCGCAGGAGCTTTTCTTCGGACATGTCGTCATCCGCAGGCTTGTCAGATTCCGCACCCATCAGCAGCGCCATCTGATCTTCTTCAGGCTCATCCACCTCGATCTGGGTCTGGTTGGCCTCGATCAGACGCTCGCGCAGCTCATCAGCGCTTTGAGTTTCATCGGCGATTTCGCGCAGCGAGACAACGGGGTTCTTGTCGTTGTCGCGATCAACAGTGATCGGGCCACCGGCGGAAATCTCGCGCGCCCGGTGGGCTGCAAGCATCACCAGTTCGAACCGGTTCGGGACCTTGTCTACACAATCTTCGACCGTAACGCGGGCCATGGGGCGCTCTCCGTAAATGAATCCGTGGCAGGAAGGGGTTTATCTAAGCGCGAATCCCCGCCTTGACAAGCAGGAAATGCCGCAAATGCGAGGATCACAGAGGCTTAACCTCTGCCACGTCCTCGCGTGGCAGTGCGGCAACCATCTGAGAGACTGTCTTGTCCAGTACTGGATGGCGCCAATCGGGGGCAACATCTGCCATCGGCACCAACACAAATGCGCGGTCCTGCAGACGTGGATGCGGCAGGATCAAGTGTTCCGGTGCGGATATGGCCTGTTCTTCATGCGGAAGGGTCAGCCAGCGGTGATATTCCACATCATCCGGTAGCACCAAATCGTCCCAACAGACCAGATCAAGGTCCAGCGTGCGCATCCCCCAACGCTGTTCGCGGGCGCGCTCGAAATCATGTTCGATACGGTGCAGCAGCGCCAGAACCTCGTGCGGGCTCTGATCCGTTTCAATCGAAACCGCCGCATTAACGTAGTCTGGCCCAGCCCCCGCAGGAAAGCAGGGTGTGGCAAAAAACCGACTTTTTCCGCGAATCACCAAGCCAGCCTCGGCCATTGCGGCCAATGATTGCTCAAGTGTCACCTTGGGCCCATTACCTCTCAGACTGAGATTTGCACCAAGGGCAATGACCGCTTTTGACAAAGATTTGTCCACTTCTAACCCCATATTCGGAACAGAGAATGCTTGCGATGTAGGCAAAAAGGCCTATTTTGGAGGCACCATTGCACTGACCAATTCATTTTCACTCACGGAGCTCACGGTGCGGTGGCTTATACCGGAAGGACCATTTTATGTTTTACAAGGACGAACGGCTAGCGCTGTTCATCGACGGCTCGAATCTTTATGCAGCCGCCAAAGCACTGGGGTTTGACATCGACTACAAGTTGCTGCGCCAAGAATTCATGCGCAGAGGCAAACTGCTTAGAGCTTTCTACTACACAGCGCTACTGGAAAATGACGAGTATTCGCCGATTAGACCTTTGGTGGACTGGCTGCATTACAACGGCTTCACCATGGTCACCAAACCGGCCAAAGAATACACCGACAGCATGGGGCGTCGGAAAGTCAAAGGAAACATGGACATCGAGTTGACCGTCGATGCTATGGAACTGGCACCACGTGTAGATCATATCGTGCTGTTCTCGGGCGATGGGGATTTCCGCCCGCTGATTGCCAGCCTGCAGCGTCAGGGCGTGCGCGTTTCGGTTGTCTCGACCATTCGCAGCCAGCCCCCGATGATTTCGGACGAGCTGCGCCGTCAGGCCGACAACTTTATCGAGCTGGAGGACCTGCGCGACGTGATCGGAAGACCTCCGCGCGAGATGCCGCTTGAACCGCGCAGCGTCGCCGCTGCGGGCGGTCAGTAACACCAAGCCCGATTACCCACTCACGATGTGGGGCGATGAAATGTACGGCCAGGGCTGAAAGCCCTGGCCGCGCTACTTTTAAAGGGATAGGTGCTAAAAACATCCCTTTGCTAACAGCGATTCATGTCAGGTAAATGACGTGCTGCTGTCTGGACCATGGCAATGAAAAGACCTAGGTGTCTCAGTCAAGGAGACCGCCCATGACCAAGCCACCACTGATATTGTATCTTGCCGCCCCACGCGGGTTTTGCGCCGGAGTGGATCGGGCCATCAAGATCGTTGAAATGGCTCTGCAGAAATGGGGCGCGCCGGTCTATGTGCGTCACGAGATCGTGCATAACAAATTCGTTGTAGATGGGCTGCGCGCCAAGGGTGCGGTGTTCGTCGAAGAACTGGACGAATGTCCAAACGACCGCCCGGTGATATTTTCCGCCCACGGTGTACCAAAATCCGTACCTGCCACTGCCGCCCAGCGCGAGATGATCTATGTCGACGCCACCTGTCCGCTAGTGTCTAAGGTGCATGTCGAGGCGCAGCGCCACGCCGATGCCGGGCTGCAGATGATCATGATCGGTCACAAAGGCCATCCCGAAACTATCGGCACCATGGGACAACTGCCTGAAGGCGAGGTGCTGCTGGTTGAAACGGTTGAGGACGTGTCGCAGGTTGCTGTGCGGGATCCCGATAAACTGGCTTTTGTCACCCAAACCACTCTGTCGGTGGATGACACAAAGGATATCATTGCAGCGTTAGAAGCCCGGTTCCCCGCCATCGTTGGGCCGCATAAAGAAGATATCTGCTATGCAACCACCAACCGGCAGGAAGCGGTAAAAGCGGTTGCGCCGAAATCCGATGCGCTGCTGGTGGTCGGAGCGCCGAATTCGTCAAACTCGCGCCGTCTGGTCGAGGTCGCCTCACGTGCGGGCTGCAACTATGCACAGCTTGTCCAACGCGCGACTGAGATCGATTGGCGGGCGCTGGAGGGTATCGCGAGCGTTGCGGTTACTGCAGGGGCCTCGGCCCCCGAAGTATTAGTGAACGAGGTTATCGAAGCCTTCCGCGACCATTATGACGTGACGGTCGAGCTAGTCGAAACCGCGACAGAAAACGTAGAGTTCAAAGTGCCGCGTGTTCTGCGGGTGCCTGCATGACTCAGGACAAACGCACGATTGACGCCTACACTGCGCGGGTCGCCGATTATCTGAAAATCCCCCTGCCCCCCGAACAGCTTGAGGCCCGGCAGGCCTTTGCGGATGCGGTCGAGGCGGGCGGATATGTATTGGATCTGGGCTCGGGGCCCGGATCGGACAGCGCGTTTTTGATGCGCAAAGGGCTAAAGGTGCGGGCGCTGGATGCCACGCCGGCCTTTGTCGAACACGCACGCGACAATGGCGTCGATGCCTATCTGGGCACTTTCGATGACGTCACCGAAGCCAAGGAATATGACGGCGTTTATGCCAGCTTTTCGCTACTGCACGCGCCCCGATCCGATTTCCCGCGTCATCTAAGCGCGATCCACAAGGCACTGAAATCCGGCGGTCAGTTGTTTCTGGGCATGAAGCTTGGAACGGGTGAGCATCGCGACGATATTAACCGCTATTATACCTATTATACTCAGCCCGAGATAGAAGAGGCTCTGACCACGGCCGGGTTCACCATCGACCGCACCGTGCAGGGGATCGGCAAAGGTCTCGCCGGGTCTTATGACGGGTTCATTCTGGTGTTTGCCCATGCCTGATTTGTTTGCCTATACCGATGGCGCCTGTTCCGGCAATCCCGGCCCCGGTGGCTGGGGCGTGCTGCTACGCGCGATGGATGGTGATACCGTTCTGAAAGAGCGCGAATTGAATGGCGGAGAGGCCGAGACCACCAACAACCGGATGGAACTGTTGGCTGCGATCAGCGCGCTGGAAACGCTAGAGCGAGCATCTGTGATCACCATCGTCACCGACAGCGCCTATGTAAAAAATGGCGTCACCGGCTGGATTTTCGGTTGGAAGCGAAACGGCTGGAAGACCTCGAACAAGAAGCCGGTCAAGAATGTTGATCTGTGGCAGCGGCTGGATGAGGCGCAAGAGCGGCATCAGGTGACTTGGGAATGGGTCAAGGGCCACGCAGGCCACCCCGAGAATGAGCGCGCGGATGAACTGGCGCGTGCGGGCATGGCACCGTTTAAGCCCAAAAAGGCGCAGGCGTGAGCGGGCTTGCCCTGCTGGATTATGCCTCGGTTCTGGTCTTTGCGCTGACCGGGGCCTTGGTCGCCAGCCGGGCGCAGCTGGATCTGGTGGGGTTTGCCTTCATCGCCTGCCTGACAGCGGTGGGCGGCGGCACGGTGCGCGACCTGCTGCTGGATCGACATCCCGTGTTTTGGATCGGGCAACCCGACTATATCCTGATTGCCTGCGGCGCCGCAGTGCTGGTGTTCTTCACTGCACATCTGGTTGAAAGCCGGTATAATTGGCTGATTTGGCTGGACAGTTTTGCCCTGTCCATCGCGGTGGCTGCAGGCACGGGTGCGGCCCTGTCGCTGGGACAGGCCGGCGTCATTGTGGTGCTGATGGGTGTGACCACCGGTTGCCTCGGCGGGCTGATGCGCGATGTGGTCTGCAATGAGGTGCCGCTGGTGTTGAAACAGGGTCAGCTTTATGTTTCCTGCGCCTTTGCCGGTGCGTTGACAGCGGTATTGGCGGCTCAGTTTGGGTTAACCGGCCTGCCTGCATTGGGGCTATGCGCCTTGGTCTGCTGGTCGCTGCGGGCCGGATCGCTGCTGTTCGGTTGGCAGTTGCCGGTTTACAAGGCCCGACCGCCTCGGCAATAGGGTACAAACAGACACGAGAACGCTATGACCCCCCGACTTTCATTTCTTGCGGCAACGCTGCTGCTGGCGGCTTGTGCAGATCACTACACCCCGGTCAGCTTCAGGACCGAAGGGGATCAGATCGTGGCGTCCGGCACGATCGACCACACAACGCTCAGCGCATTTGAAGAGGTGATGGACGAAAACCCCGGGATCAAGACACTGGTGCTGCAAAATATCGAAGGCTCGGTCGATGATGACTCAAATGTGGTCTTCAGCCGCGTGGTGCGCGAGGAAGGGTTCAATACGGTCGTTCCATCAAACGGTTTGGTCGCCTCTGGCGGAACTGACCTGTTTCTGGCCGGTAACCGGCGGGTGCTGGAACCCGGCGCCTGTGTGGGGGTTCACAGTTGGGGTGGTGGAGGTTACGTGGCCTCGGAACTGCCCGAAGGTCATCCTGAACATGACCGGTATCTTGATTATTTCGCAGATATCGGCGTCGACCCGGACTTCTACTGGTTCACGCTGGATGCCGCATCCGAGGATGAAATGCACTGGATGACCGCATCTGAGGCGAACCGGTACGACATGACAACGAGCGCGGCCCCAAGACTTGGGACCGCCGCAATCTGTGATGAGCGCTAGCGCGTCAGCAGCCGTGCGCCGATCTCTTTGACGAATTTCGCCGCCACCATGGCGGTCATTCCATAAGGGTCGCGGTGCGGGTTTAACTCGACAATATCCGCGCCGACCAGTTGACCCTTGAACCGATGGATCAGGTCGATCACCTCACGCGTGCTGAGGCCGCCGGGTTCGTGATGCGAAACACCCGGAGCAAAGGCCGGGTCCAGCGCGTCGAGGTCCAGTGACAAGTAAACCGGGCCGTCAAAACTGATCTCCAGATCTGCGCGCCAGTTGCGCATGTCGATCACCTCAACCCCGAACTTATCGGCCTGTTCCTGTTGGTGCTTGTTCATGGTGCGGATGCCGACCTGAACGAGGCGATTGATCTTGCCGGTCTCCATCACGCGGGCGAAGGGACAGCCATGGCCCAGCGGGCCGATCTGCTGGCTGTCATAAAGGTCGGGATGTGAGTCGATATGCAGGATATTCAGCCCCTTATACCGGTCCGCATGCGCCTTGATCAGCGGATAGGCCACCGAGTGATCACCGCCCAGCGAGAGCAGCCGTGCACCGGTTTCGATCCGGGCAGCCGCGCCGGCCTCGATCCGGTTGATGGGCTCCTGCCCCATCATCTCGAACACATCCAGATCGCCGGTGTCCTTGAAGCGGTCGGTTGCGCCCAGATCGGTGCCATCCTCAGCCGTTAGATTCGCCGCACCGGAATGCAACGCCTCGCGAATACGGCCCGGGGCAAAGGCGGGGCCTTGCAGGAACGAGGAATGCAGGTCCAGCGGCACCCCCATCAGGGCGACGTCACCGGTGGTCAGATCATGGGACATGAGGAACCTTTCGACAAAGTGTAGCCGGACACTGGTCGAAGATATGGGTGTGGGTCAAGCGGTCAGCGGCGGATATATGTCTGCCAGATCCAGATCACCAAAAGCGCCCCCAGAACGGCCCCGATAAAACCTGAGAGCCAGCCCATCACGGTGATGAGCGAGCGCAGGATCAAGCCGCCCACCAAAGCGCCGACGATGCCGATCAGCATGGTGGTTGGAATGTCGGCCTCGATCCGCATCAGACGCGTGGCAAGGAACCCTGCGGCGGCTCCGACGATGATCAGGGCGATGATCGGCATGTCATTTCCTCCAATGCGTGGGCACGATGATCAGCGCACCGATCGAGGACAGTACCGCGTCCAACCCCGGCGGGCCAAAGCTGATGCCGAACATGATGCGGACGAAATAGAACAGGAAGGCACCACCCACGCAGATGATGATCGATTGCAGATAGCCGTTATGGGTAAAGCCGGTCTGTTCAGACAGATAGCCCACGATCCCGGCGATCACGACGGTGCCCATCAGGATCATGAACATCTGGCTTTACTCCGATGATAGGTGGGTGCCGACCGGGATGGGCCAGCCCCGCAGAAAGGTTTCCCTATCCTGCGCGCCTTTGCCCGCCCTTTGCAAGCGCAGCAGCTCAACCGCGCCTTCACCACAGGCCACGCGCAGGTGGTCGTCCAACACCTCACCCGGAGTGCCCTGCCCTTCGACCAGCCGCGAGGCGAGGAGTTTGATCCGGTTGCCCCCGACTTCGGTCCATGCGCCGGGGAATGGAGAGAGACCGCGGATTTTTCTGTCGACTTCAGATGCGGGGGCCGACCAGTCGATCCGCGCCTCGGCTTTGTCGATCTTGGCGGCGTAGGTCACGCCGTCCTCGGGCTGCGGGTCAGGTGTAAGGCTGGGCAGTTCGGCCAGAGCCTCAACGATCAGCGCCGCGCCCATATCCGACAGGCGGTCATGGAGTTGCGCGGTGGTTTCCTCGATGCCGATATCGGTGGCCTCGCGCAGCAGAACGGGGCCGGTATCCAGCCCGGCCTCCATCTGCATGATGCAGATACCGGTCTGCGCGTCACCCGCCATGATCGCGCGATGGATCGGGGCGGCCCCGCGCCAGCGGGGCAGCAGGCTGGCGTGGATGTTCAGGCAGCCATGGGTCGGTGCGTCCAGAATGACTTGCGGCAGGATCAGTCCATAGGCGACGACGACCGCGATATCGGCGTTCAGCGCGGCAAAGCTGGCCTGTTCTTCGGGCGATTTCAGCGAGGTGGGGTGGCGCACCTCGAGACCCAGCGCCTCGGCGCGGGCGTGGACCGGCGAAGGGCGGTCCTTTTTGCCCCGGCCCGCAGGACGCGGGGGTTGGCAGTAGACGGCGGCAATATCATACCCCGTGTTCACCAGCGCATCCAGTACCGGGACCGAGAAATCGGGGGTTCCCATGAAGATTATGCGCATCGTCGGCTCCGGGGGTTGGTTGGGTGCCGGGCTGAAGCCCGGCCTACGTGGATTTGCGCGCCTTGCGCAGCAGCATGTCGCGTTTGACCTTGCTGAGGCGGTCGAAATACATCCGCCCGTTCAGGTGGTCGATCTGGTGCTGCACGCTGGTGGCCTCGATGCCGACGAAATCGCGGCGGTCGATCTGGCCTTGTTCGTTGAGGAATTTCACAGTCACTGCGCGCGGTCGCTTCACCTTGGCGGACACGCCGGGCAAGTTCGGGCTGGCCTCGTCATGCTCGCGCAGTTCGACCGAGCTGTGCAGGATCTCGGGATTGGCCAGCCGCACGGCTTTGCCCCGCTGGGTCGAACCATCCACGACGGCCAGACGCAGCATCACCCCGATCTGAGGCGCGGCGAGACCGACACCCGGCATCGCCTCCATCGTGTCGATCATGTCGACCCAGATGGCGCGGATGTCATCGGTGATTTCAGAGACTTCTTCAGCCTTGGTGCGCAGGCGCTTGTCGGGCCACGGTAGGCAGGTCCGCACCGTCATGTGCGGGCCTTTTCGCGCTTGAGCTTCTGCATTTTGCGCGTGATCATCTGGCGTTTGAGCGGCTTGAGATAATCGATGAACAGCTTGCCGTTCAGATGGTCGATCTCGTGCTGAACACAGGTCGCCCAGAGATTATCAAAGGTTTCCTGCTGCAGATTGCCATCGCGATCCAGCCAGGTGACATCCACAGTCTTAGGACGGGTCACTTCGGCATATTGCTCGGGGATCGACAGGCAGCCTTCTTCGTAGACATTGGTCTCGTCTGACGACGCGATAACCTCGGGATTGAACATCACCAGCGGGCGCGGGGCTTCGCCTTCTTCCTTGACGCAATCCACCACGATCAACCGGTCCAACACGCCGATCTGCGGTGCCGCAAGGCCAATACCGGGCGCGTCATACATCGTCTCCAGCATGTCATCAGCCAGTTTGCGCAGTTCGTCGGTGATGTCGGCCACCGGCGCGCAGACCTTTTTCAGGCGGGGATCGGGATGGATCAGGATATTGCGTTTCATGAGGCTGATTTAGGCCATCGCGCCCGCCACCGCAACGGCCCCCTTGCACATGGCGGATTTGAGGTTAGCTTCGCCTCGACAGATGGAGATGACATGACTTTCAACGACCTGATCGACCGCCGGGGCACCAACTCTTCAAAATGGGACAAGATGGAGCAGCTCTATGGTGTCTCGCCCGAGGATGGGCTGGCCATGTGGACCGCCGATTCTGACTATGCCACTGCCCCTTGCGTGATTGAGGCCGTGCACAAGGCCGCCGATCATGGTGCATTTGGGTATTCTTGGATGCACCCAGATTATCTGAACGCGGTCCAGTGGTGGATGAAGACCCGCCACAATTGGGAGGTCGACACCGATTGGGTGCTGACCTCGCAGGGTCTGGGCAATGCGATCGCCCTGTGTCTGGATGTCTGGAGCGAGCCCGGAAATGGGGTGGTCATCTTTTCGCCCGTCTACCATGAGTTTGCGCACAAGGTGAACAAATCCGGCCGCCGCGTGGTTGAATGCCCTCTAGTACGTGACGGCGACAGCTATGCGCTTGATCTGGACGATGCGCAGTCGCGGCTGGACGGTTCGGAAAAGCTGCTGTTGTGGTGCTCGCCGCAGAACCCTTCGGGTCGGGTTTGGTCGCCGGATGAGCTGCGTGCGGTAGCAGCTTTTGCAGAACGTAACGGACTGATCCTGGTTTCGGATGAGATTCACCACGATCTGGTTTATCCGGGCAATACCTTCGTGCCGATGGATGTGGCCGCCCCGGATGCGCGTCCCTGGACCGTGACTCTGACCGCGGCGTCGAAGACATTCAATATCGCGGGCCAGCGCACCGGTAACATGATCATACCCGACGCCAAGCTGCGGGCAGAGATGCGACACCGGATCACCACTCTGGACTATGATCCAAGTGCGCTGGGGGTGGTGATGATCACCGCCGCTTATTCTCCAGAAGGGGCGAAATGGGTCGATGAACAGGTCGCCCATCTGGATGCCAACAGAAAACTGTTCGATGCCACCACCGCCGAGATTCCGGGCCTGTGGTCGATGCCGCTGCAGGCGACATACCTGGCCTGGGTCGATTTCTCGGGCACCGGGATGAGCCATGATGAATTTGTCCGCCGTCTGCGCGAGGACGCTCAGATCGCGACATCTTCAGGTCCCGGCTTCGGCACCGGTGGAGAAACCTTCGAGCGGTTCAATCTGGCCACGCAACGCGCGCGGGTGGAAGAGGCTTGCGCCCGCCTCAAACGCGCCTTTGGCGATTTGCAATAATCCCCGTCCGAGAACGAACGGAGCCACATCATGCCCAACCAACTCTTTGCGCTTCCGGACGTCCCGAGCATCCCGGTACAGGGGGAACAGTTGACCTATCCGATAGGGCGGATTTTCTGTGTGGGCCGCAACTATGCCGCCCACGCTGCCGAGATGGGGCATGAGGTGGATCGTCAGGCGCCGTTCTATTTCACCAAATCCGCGCCCAACACAGTTCTGACCGGGGCACAAGTGCCATATCCGGCTGGTACCGAGGATTATCATCACGAAATGGAACTGGCCGTTGCGATCGGGAAACCGGTCTTCCAGGCCACGGCAGCGCAGGCCCGGGCGGCGATCTTTGCCTATGGGTGTGCCCTGGACATGACGCGCCGCGACCTGCAGATCCGAGAGCGCAACAAACAGCGCCCTTGGGATCTGGGAAAGGATGTGGAAAACGGCGCGGTCTTCGCCCCGCTGACCCGCGCCGATCATTGGAGCCCATCGGATGACAAGCGCATCTATCTCAGCGTCAATGGGCAGGTGAAACAGGACGCCACCTTGTCCGAGCTGGTTTGGAAGATTGATGAACTGATCTGCCATCTATCCGGTTTCTATCATTTGCGCCCCGGCGATCTGATCCTGACCGGCACACCCGCTGGGGTCGGGCCCGTGGTCGCCGGAGACCGAATCGAAGGCGGCATCGATGGTTTGGACCCTGTGCACCTAACCCTGACGGCCCACGACTAATCGTCCGGCCCGATACCTGAAAATCTTGTGGCACCATTGCCGCCCGAGCGTCGACTGCGCTTCGGTGCCACAGGTCAATCGGTGAGCGTGTCAGTCGCGGTTTTCAAGCAGTGCGATAGGTGCATCCGGCGCGCGGTAGAAATCCAGCGGGGCCTTGTCGGCTGCCACAGTGCTACGCTTGAACTCATAGCGCATCTCACCCACCGCTTCTTCATCTGCGATGATCAGGCACTGATACATGTGATTGGCACCGTCATAGATATCGACGAGCCCACGCAGGCGCGGCGTGGTTTCGGCCTCGACGGTGAAACCATCCTTCCACAATGTGAGAATCTTGAAACTATTGTCGCCAAACTCCACCCGCAAACGGCTGGATTTCTTCAATGTAGCGATTCGGGCGGCATCCAATTCAGCGCGAATTTCCTTAGAAACATAGGTACTCATAATAAACTTCCCCCAGAACTTTCTTTATTGTGGACCAGCTTGTGTAAAAATCCAGTGAACTGTCTCACTTGGACCCGAGATTTACGATCTGTTGCGCAGGTGTCCCGATGACACTGTGCGCGGATGCAGGTCAGTTGCGCGCGCGGTGAAATAGGAACCTGAGCCGCAACAGCCTATCTTTGTCTCAATCGCAATGCGGAGGAATGACGATGGGCCTGCTTGTCGACGGCGTTTGGCATGACACCTGGTATGATACCAAATCCACTGGCGGGGCGTTCAAACGTTCGGCCGCACAGTTTCGCAACTGGATCACGGCCGATGGGGCACCTGGCCCCTCGGGGCGTGGCGGATTCGAGGCGGAGAGCGGGCGATATCATCTGTATGTCTCTCACGCCTGCCCCTGGGCGCATCGCACGCTGATCTTTCGCGAGTTGAAGGGGTTGCGAGAACACATCTCAGTCTCGGTGGTACATCCGGATATGCTGGATAAAGGTTGGACCTTTGAGACAGACGACCATGGAGCGACAGGAGACAAACTGTTCGGACATGACTTTGCCCATCAGATCTATACCCGTGCCGACCCCAACTATTCAGGCCGGGTGACGGTGCCGATCCTGTGGGACAAAGTGGAAAAGACCATCGTCTCGAACGAAAGCTCGGAAATAATCCGCATGTTCAATTCGGCTTTCAACGGGATCACCGGCAACACCGACGACTACTGGCCCGAGGCGATGCGGGACGAGATCGAAGAGGTCAACGCGCGCATCTATTCCGATGTAAATAATGGGGTGTACAAATGCGGCTTCGCCACCTCGCAAGAGGCGTATGACGCGGCCATTGACCCTCTGTTCGACACGCTGGATTGGCTTGAGGATCGTCTGTCACGCAACCGCTATCTGATGGGTGACCGCGTGACCGAGGCCGACTGGCGCTTGTTCACCACGCTGATCCGGTTCGACCCGGTTTATCACCTGCATTTCAAATGCAACAAACGGCGGCTGGTGGATTACCCGAAACTCTGGGCCTTTACCCGCGAGCTTTATCAGTGGCCCGGCGTGGCCGAGACGGTGAACATGAACCACATTGTGCGCCACTATCACTACAGCCACGATAGCATCAATCCGCATCGGATCATTCCGGTGAACCCAGAGCTGGATTATTTAGAACCCCATGGACGAGATCAGCGCCCGGCGGCGTAGTGCTCGACCATTGCTGCCAGATCCTCGGGCGGGGTCGAGCTTTGCACATAGGCGCAGGCATTCGCACTATGGGCAAAGATGGACCCGTCCGAGAAGAATGTGGTGTTGGTGACAAAGATCACCCGCGCCTCGGGCCTGCGATAGCTTGCAAAATCGGCAACCGCCAAGGCGCTGCCGGTTTCCAAAACCAGATCCAACACGATGATATCGAAGGCTGTGCCATAGAGCGCCAATATTGCAGCCTCTTGCGTCTCAACCAAAGTGACCTCGGCCTCCTGCCTTTGCAGATGCCGTTGCCAGACCCGACCTAGATCGGGGTTACTCTCAACAATCAGTACTTTCATTTGCAACAACCTCGGCACGTGATAAGGGTGAGTGGTGCCGACCCCTGTTGTCCGTGATCACGCGATTTCCTTAACAAAGTGTTAACAGCGCCCGCACAGGGCCATGAACTGGCGGATTCTCTTGTATGAGCGGCAAAAATCCGCTTGAAGCATACGAAATAGGCGATTCCGGCTGGGGCTGATGGTTGGACAGAATGACAGATTGAACCCTCGAGCCGCGCGCGATCATGGCGGGGGTCTGGATGGCGCGATGGCCCGGTTCGGGGGCGTTCGCACGGACTGGATCGACCTGTCAACGGGGATCAACCCGCACGCTTATCTGGTCTCGGGCCTGCAGCAGTCGGACTGGATGGAACTGCCCGATCATGGCGCGTTCGAACGCCTGTCGGACGCGGCGCGGGAGGTTTGGAACGTGCCGGATGGGGCCGAGATTCTGCCCTCTCCCGGCGCTTCAGCGGTGATTGCCCGCTTGCCCGCGCTGGCCAAAGCGGGCCGCGTGCAGATCACGATGCCAACCTATAACGAGCATGCCGCCGCGTTCACCGCGCAGGGCTGGACGGTGCGCGAAACCGGCCCCGCCGAGGCGCGCGTCATCGTGCACCCCAACAATCCCGATGGGCGCATCTGGCAAGAGACGGATGTCGACGCCCTGCTGACTGTGATTGACGAAAGCTTCTGTGACGTCACCCCCGACGCTTCGCTGATCCATCTGGCTGAACGGCCCGGCATCGTGGTGTTGAAGAGTTTCGGCAAGTTTTGGGGGCTGGCCGGGTTGCGGCTGGGTTTTGCGATCGGCCATCCCGATCTGATTGCACGATTGAATGACCTGACGGGACCCTGGGCGGTTTCCGGCCCGGCGCTGCGGATCGGAACGCAAGCGCTGCGCGATGTAAAATGGGCCGATGAAACCCGCAAGCGTCTGGCAAATGACGCAACCCGGCTGGATCAGCTTGTAACGGCTCAAGGTGCGCGGTTGATCGGTGGGACCAGCCTGTTCCGCCTCTATGACGTAGACGATGCCACCGCATGGCAGGACCGGCTGGCACGGGCGCATATCTGGAGCCGTATATTCCCCTATTCCAGAACCTACTTGCGCCTTGGATTACCGCCAGCAGACGGCTGGGTCCGTTTGGAAGCAGCGCTGTGAGCACCGCGTTTCTATTGGTCTGCGCCATGTGTCTTGACGCAGCACTGGGTGAGCCGGATTGGCTGTGGTCGCGGATTCGCCACCCTGCCGTGTTGATGGGCAACGCGATTGGCTGGCTAGACAACCGGCTGAACCTTGATGCGTATCGCCGCCTCAAAGGGGTTGCGACGGTACTCATCCTGGTTGTGGCGGCACTCATCCTTGGCCGGTTGCTGGCACTGCTTGGTCCGATCGTCGAGATCGTGGTCTGCGCCATCCTTCTGGCACAGAAATCCCTGATCACCCATGTTCGCGCAGTTGGCGAAGGCCTGTTGACCTCGCTTGCCGAAGGGCGCGCTCAGGTCGCCATGATCGTCTCGCGCGATACGCGGGACATGACCGAGGCGCAGGTGGCGCGCTCGGCCATCGAAAGCGCAGCCGAAAACCTGAGCGACGGGGTGATTGCCCCAGCCTTCTGGTTTCTAGTCGGGGGTCTGCCGGGGCTGCTGGTCTACAAGGTCGTCAACACCGCCGACAGTATGATCGGCTATCGCAACGACAAGTACCGCGCCTTCGGTTGGGCAGCGGCGCGGCTGGACGATCTGCTGAACCTTGTCCCGGCACGCCTGACGTTTGTATTGATCGTGGCGCTGACCGGCCAATGGTCGCGCTGGGGAGAAATGGTAGAGGATGCAAGCCGTCATATCTCACCCAACGCAGGCTGGCCCGAGGCCGCGATGGCACGCGCGCTGGATATCGCGCTGGCCGGGCCGCGCAGCTATGACGGGCAGATGCGGGATCTCGCCTGGGTAAACGGGAATGCCCGGCAAGATATCGACGCGGCAGAGGTTTTTCGCGCATCCAACATGCTCTGGCAGGTTTGGGGGCTTGCGCTTGGGCTCGTGTCGGTGTGGGTTGGGTTCAACTTCATATTCTGACGGATCAGCCTTATGCGTTTCCTTTCCGGCCTTATTGCCGCCGCCTTCTTCGCCTCACCCGCCCTTGCCCAGTGCGGCGGTGGGTTCAATACCTTCGTCAAAGGGCTGAAAGCCGAAGCCATTCAGCAGGGTTTCGACAAGTCCACCGTTGACAGCTTCTTCAACGGCGTGCGGCAGGACGGAGCCGTTCTGAAAGCCGACCGCGCGCAGGGCGTATTCCAAAAACCCTTCATCGACTTCTCGCGCCGCCTGATCTCGCAAAACCGGATCGACCGGGGCAAGGCCATGTCAGAGAAGTACGATGCCGTATTTGACCGGATTGAGCGTGAATACGGCATTTCGCGAGGTGTGCTGCTAGCGTTCTGGGCTTTTGAGACCGACTACGGCGCGTTTCAGGGTGATTTCAACACCCGAAACGCGCTGGTGACGCTTGCCCATGACTGCCGCCGCCCCGAGCTGTTCCGGCCGCAAATCTTCGCTGCCATCGAGCTGTATCAACAACGCAATTTCGACCCGACCCGCACCACCGGCGCATGGGCGGGCGAGATTGGCATGGTGCAGATGCTGCCGCGCGACATTTTGGAAAACGGCGTGGATGGGGACGGAGATGGCAAGGTTTCGCTAAAAACCTCGGCGCCGGATGCACTGATGTCCGGGGCCAAGATGCTGTCACACCTGGGTTGGCAACCGGGTCAGCCATGGCTGCAGCAGGTCACCGTGCCCGCGCAGATGGACTGGTCTCTCTCTGGCCCCGGCAAGCCCCGCTCGGTGTCCGAGTGGCAGGCGATGGGCGTGCAGGCGCGCAGCGGGTCGTTGGTAAATCTGTCTGCCTCGCTGATCCTGCCACAGGGACACAAGGGCCCTGCGTTCCTCGCTTATCCGAATTTCGATGTTTATTTCGAATGGAACCAGAGCTTCGTTTACGTCCTGACGGCCGCCTATTTCGGCACACGGCTGGAAGGCGCGCAGATCTACGACGCAGGCAACCCAACGCCGGGGCTGACCGGCGCTCAGATGAAGCAGTTGCAGACAAAATTGCAGGCGCGGGGGCACGACGTGGGCAAGATCGACGGCATACTTGGGGCCGGAACACGCGCAGCGGTGCAGGCCGAACAGGTACGACTAGGTCTACCGGCCGATGCCTGGCCAACGACACAGCTGTTGAACCAGCTATAAGGATCAGCGCCTAGGCGACCTTTGCCGGTTCGCGTTTCACAGATGGATCGAACGCATGGATTGATACCACCGAGCCTTCTGTAACGATGGCGGTATTGGGTTCAATTTCGACCCAGCCGTCACTGTCTGCATCAAGCGGTTCGGACGATATCACTATTCCGTCGTCGGAGGTCCGGTAATGCAGACTGGGTGCATAACGATCAGACGCATAGCGCGCCGCAAATACACGCTTGCCATCTGACCAGCACGCCGCAAACCGCATATAGGGTAACGACCCGCATTGTCGGGACAGCGCTTCCACCCGCCCTACGGCCCGTGCCATTGCGCCGATCGGGTTTGAATCCAGACCTTCACCATGAGCAATCAGAAAGATCGCCTCGCTTTCCGTGGCACCCATTCGGTGCCCGTACAAATGTGCCGGGATCATTGAGTCGAGCTCTTGCCGGATTTGGTCATGCCCACCAGCCTGGCCATTATGCATGAAGCTCCATTTGCCAACACCGAACGGGTGGCAATTGTTACGCGAAGTCGCAGTGCCAGTCGACGCTCGCACATGGGCCAGAAACAGTCGTGATCGAGTGTGATGTGCCAGTTGCTTGAGATTTGCATCGGACCACGCGGGATGAGTGTCCTTGTAGAAACAAGGCGTTTCGCGATCAGAATACCAGGCCAGTCCAAACCCATCAGCATTGATCGGTGTCTTCCCTATCAATGCGTTGCGGCTTTGAATGACCAGCGATTGCTCCTGCTCTTGAATCAACTCATCCAGATATCGCTGTTCCCCAACCCAAGCTAAAAAACGGCACATTTTGTGAACCCCATGAAATCTATTGATCTGGAGCATTCTACAACTTCAACAGCTAAAAATTATCCCGTTCTTCACCCTATGCGATCATAATTTCTATCGATATGTCGCTTTGGCTGGCAAAAACAGATCAATTACTCGCTCTTGATCGGATAGCGGTCACCTTTCTCGTCGATCAGGATCAACCGTTCCCCACTGCGAACATACAGATCGCACCGGCTGAATCCGTTGCGATAGGCGATGCAGACGCTGCCATCCTGGGCGATGGAATACGTACCAAAGGCAGTATCCCCGCTGGCGTAGGTGTAGGAATAGGCCCCTCCGGCCGAAAATTTGGACTGGCCGTCGTCGTAGAAAGTTAGTGTACGACCTGCCAGCGTCTCAAGTTCCTGAGGCGACAATGGGATGTCGCCGGGCTTGGTGGGCCAGTCGGCAGCCCAGAGGGGATTGGCCGCCAGCAATGCGAGAATGAAGTATCGGATCATGATGCCAGCCTAACCTGATATGCGGGCGATGGCTCATAACGTTGCGGTGATCGTTCAGGCGACCATCTGCTCGGCCTTTTTCAGATCGACCGAGACCAGCTGACTGACTCCCTGTTCCTGCATCGTCACGCCGAACAGCCGGTCCATCCGCGCCATGGTCACCGCGTGGTGGGTGATGATCAGGAAGCGCGTATCGGTCTGGCGGCACATTTCGTCCAGCAAGTCGCAGAAGCGGGTGACGTTGGCGTCATCCAGCGGCGCGTCGACCTCGTCCAGAACGCAGATCGGGGCCGGGTTGGCGAGGAAGACGCCAAAGATCAGCGCCGTTGCCGTCAGGGTCTGTTCCCCGCCCGACAGCAGGCTGAGGGTCGAGAGTTTCTTGCCCGGTGGCTGGCACATGATCTCAAGACCCGCATCCAGCGGATCGTCGCTTTCGACCATGACCAGATTGGCCTCACCGCCGCCAAATAGGTGCTTGAACAGCATGGCAAAGTTCGAGTTCACCTGTTCAAACGCGGTCAGCAAACGTTCGCGGCCTTCGCGGTTGAGACTGGCAATACCGCTGCGCAGGGCTTTGATTGCCTCTTCCAGATCAGCCTTTTCACCGTTCAGCGTGTCGAACTCTTCCTGAACTTCCTTGCTATCCTCTTCGGCACGCAGATTCACCGCGCCCATCGCATCACGCTGACGCTTGTGGCGGTTCACTTCGGCCTCCAGCGCGTCGGCGGCGGGCATCTGATCGGGGTTGGTGTCGAGCTGGTTCAGCAACTGGTTTGGTGTCAGTTGCTGATCCTCAGCAATCCGCTCCGCCGCTGCGACCACACTCTCCTTGGCCGCATCACAACGCGCCTCTGCCGCCGCACGGGTCTCGCGCGCCTCGGAGGCCAGACGTTCGGCCTCGCGCTCGGCAAGAACCACCTCGCGCTGCGCTGTCTCGGCTTCCGCCAGCTTGTCAGCGGCCTCGGCCCGGCGAGCTTCGGCAGTTTCGATCAACTCGTTCAATTCTTCCCGCGCCTCGGCGATTTCGCCGGGAGCGGCCATTGCTTCGGACAGCTCCTCTTCCGAGCTTTCCTTGCGCTCGGCCAGTTCGGAAATCCGCTTCTCGGCCGTTTCCAAACGGTGCCGCCAACCGCTGAGGTCCTTGGTGACCTCCTGCGAACGCCGGGTCCGAGCCTCACCTTCACGACGCAACTCGTCATGGGTCGAGCGGTGGGTCAGCATGGTGATCCGTGCCGCCTCGACCGTCTGTTTGATGTCCTCGACCTGCGCGCGGGCGCTGTCGAGGTCGCCCAGTCCGGTCAGCGCGCCCTCAGCCTCGCGCAGTTGCGCGCGGGCAGACATTGCATCTTCCTTATGGCGGTCAACAGCCAGTGTTAGTGTCTCCAGCTTGCCTTGTGCCAGATTGCGATCGGCCTCAGCTCGGCTGAGCTGACGTGCGGATTCGGCCATGCGCTGATCAGCGGCGCGGCGGGCCTCGCGGGCGCGACGGTCGGCTTCAGTTACGTCGGCCAGTTGCTGGGACAGCGCCTCATGCGCGGCACGGGCACCATCGGCTTGCGCCTCAGTCCGGGTCAGTTCCTGCTTCAACGTTTCCAGCTTGTTCAGCTGTTCCAGCCGCAGGGCAGCGGCGCTTGGCGCGTCCTCGGCCCATGCGCGGAACCCGTCCCAGCGCCACAGGTCGCCCGAGCGCGAGACCAGCCGTTGCCCGGGCTTCAGCGAGGCCTGGAGCCGCGCGCCTTGATCAGCATCGACCAGACCGATCTGCGCGATCCGGCGGCTGAGACGGTCGGGACCGGACACATGCAAGGCCAGGGGCTCGGCCCCGTCCGGCAAGGACTGGTCGTTGTCATAGCCTGCCACCTGCACCCAGCCCGACGGCCCGTCGCCCTCGACCAGCGGGGCGCGCAGGTCATCAGCCAGTGCTGCCCCCAGCGCTTTTTCATAGCCCGAAGCCACGCGCAGCAGGTCGAGCACCTGCCCACCCTCAGCCGTGTCGCGCTCGACCAGTTTGGCCAGCGCGGTGGTTTCGGCGCGGATCGCGCCGAGTTCCCCTTCGGCCTCGGAGCGCTTGGCGCGCGCCTCGGCCTCTCGCGCCTGCGTGTCATTGCGCAGCTCATCGGCAGCGGCCAGCGCTTCTTCGGCGGCCTCAGCGGCTTCGCGGGCTTCTTCTTCGCCCTCCTGCGCCGTCTCGAAGGCCTCGCTGGCGCGGGACAGGGCATTGCGCGCCTCGTCCACAGCGGCGCGGGCCTTTTCCTCTTCGCCCTCGGAACGGGCAAGTGTCTTGCGACTGTCCTCGACCAGACGCTGCGCCGATTGGTGGCGAGCGACCAGACGGGCCATGTCTTCGGTTTCCTGCGACAGGTGATCTTCGCGGTCCTGCAGAACCGAGGCGGCCTCGCGGGCTATTTCCGCAGCTTCGGCGACCTTCTCGTCATAACCCTCGGCGGCTTTGGCAAGCTCGCGGGCCTCCCATTCCAGCCGTTCGATCATCTCACCCGCATCCCGGTTCAGGCCGGATTCACGTTCGATGTCGTTCCCCAACTGCTGGATTCGGTTGGTCAGAGTCTCGATCGTCTGGCGCGCGCGGGTTTCCTGATCCGAGAGCTGATCGCGCTGCACCTGATGGCGTTGCAGGACGGCGGCAGCGATGGCCTCTTCCTCGCGCAGGGGCGGCAGGGTTTCCTCGATCTCGACACGCTTGGCGGCGGATTCGCGGGCGGATGCTTCGGCGCGCGAGGCTTCGGTGATCCGGTCTCGCAGCTTTTCTTCTGCCGTCTGACGGGCCATGTCGGCCTCTTTCCAGCGACGATAGAGCAGCATCCCTTCGGCTTGACGCAGCTGTTCGCCAATCTCGCGGTAGCGCGCGGCCTGACGGGCCTGCCGGGCGAGTTGCGCCAACTGGCCGCCCAACTGTTCCAGCACGTCATCGACGCGAGTCAGATTAGCCTCTGTGCCTTTGAGTTTCAGCTCGGCCTCGTGGCGACGTTGATAGAGGCCTGAGATGCCCGCAGCCTCTTCCAGAATGCGGCGGCGCGCGCGAGGCTTGGCGTTGATCAGCTCAGCAATGCGGTTCTGCCCCACCAGCGCAGGCGAATGCGCCCCGGTCGAAGCGTCGGCGAACAGCATCTGCACGTCGCGGGCGCGGACATCCTTGCCGTTGGTCTTATAGGCGCTGCCCACGTCGCGGGTGATGCGGCGGACAATCTCCAACTGGTCACTGTCATTGAAGCCGGATGGCGCCAGACGTTCCGAGTTATCCATGGTTAGGACCACCTCGGCAAAGTTCCTTGCGGGCCGGGTCGCCGCGCCCGCAAAGATCACATCCTCCATCGCCCCGCCGCGCATGGATTTGGGGCGGTTTTCGCCCATCACCCAGCGCAGAGCTTCAAGAAGGTTGGATTTGCCACAGCCATTGGGACCGACGACTCCGGTCAACCCGTCCGCGATGATCAGATCGGTCGGGTCCACGAAGCTTTTGAAGCCGGTCAGTTTGAGTTTGCTAAAGCGCAATGGCTGCTCTTGGTGTGATTCCTATGGTTAGGAAGTCTGCGCAACGGATGGGGGAGGTGTCAACGTGATTGCGCAGGATATGGGATGATTGGCCGAGTTATCCACAACATCTTGGCAAGACTACGCAGGTTCTCGCGTATCTCAATACGGCGAGCATTCGAAGATCTGATATCCGTAATCTTCGTAATAGCCATAATCGACGCATTCATAAGGACGGCGAAGGAGCGCTCCAAAAATCAGCTTTTCCCCCAGTTCCTGGTCGCAGCCCAGCACGCCCACAGTGACGGCCGCATCGCCCAGAACATCCAGAAGCGGACAGCCCGAGACCTGCGCCATCGCCAGCGCGGCGCGGTCGCGGATCAGACCAAGGCGCGGCGCGTATTGCGGGTTTATGCGGACGGCTTCGGCCAGTTCGTCGCGGACGCGGACGTCAAACACGCTGCCATTTACCGAGATGCGCGTCGCGGGCAACTCGCGAAAATAAGGCGTGCCGCCCGAACAGGCCGCCAGCAGCAGGACGGCAAGCAGACGGATCATACCGCCGTTCTTGCGGCAATATGGTTAATGAATCCTTTCCCAGATCAGGCGCGCAGCACCTCTCCCAACCGGCGGATACCTTCGCGGATCGTATCCTCATCGGAATTGGAAAAGCTCAGCCGGATCGTGTTGGCCCCGGTGTCATCAGGGTAGAACGCCTGACCCGGGACAAAGGCCAACTTGACTGTTTCAAGCGCCCGGGCCAGCAAGTCGGCCCCGTTCACCTCTTTGGGCAACGTGACCCAGATGAACATACCGCCTTCGGGTCGGGTCCATTCCACACCATCGGGCATATGCTGGTCCAGCGCTTCAAGCATGGCGTCGCGGCGTGCGGCATAAGTACGGCACAGCATCGGAACATGTGATTCAAAGCAGTCCCGCGCCACCTGATAGACAGCCATCTGGTTGATCGTCGAAGAATGCAGATCAGAGGCCTGCTTCAACAACACCAGTTGCGATATTACCGGTTTGGCAGCCACGACCCAACCGACGCGCAATCCGGGCGACAGGGTTTTCGAATAGCTGCCGCAATAGATCGTTCGGCAGGCCTCAATCGAGCCTTTGCGGGCCTGTTCCAGCGCCATGATTGGGGGGATCGGGTCGCCATCATAGCGCAGTGCCTGATAGGCCCCATCCTCGATCACAGCACAGTCCAATTCCTCGGCCAGATCCAACAGCGCTTCCCTGCCCCGCAGGTCGACGGTCTCACCCGTCGGGTTGGCGAAATCAGCGGAGAGATAAGCGAACTTGATCGGACTGCCATCCGCCGCTTCTCGGTACTCAGCCGCACCACGATTGCCGTTGACACTGAGCTGATCGAAGCGCGGCTCATAAGCGTCAAAGGCATTCAGCGCGCCCAGATAGGTGGGCCAGCCGACCAGCGCGGTATCGCCCGGCGATAGAAACAGCTTACCCAGATAATCCAGCGCCTGCTGAGAACCGGAGGTGATCAGGATGTTGTCGATGTCGCACTCCACACCTATCCCGCGCATGTAGCCAATCAGCCAATGGCGCAAGGGCGCATAGCCCTCGCTGACAGAGTATTGCAGGGCCTGCGCCTGTTGATCCGGGCCTAGCGCATTCTGGAACGCCTCGGCAAAGGCCTCAGCCGGGAACAGGTTCGGGTCAGGGATACCACCTGCGAACGAAATGATACCGGGCTCGCCCAGAAGCTTCAGTAATTCGCGGATTTCGGATGCTTTCATTCGGGATGCGCGGGTGGCGTATAGCTGATCCATCGTTGCGGGCCTCCTCCGCCCTTAGGTCGCAGACTAGGCAATGCACCTCTTATGTCAATAATACTGACCCAATGTTTCAACCTGTGTGAGCGGCTTGAACGCGCCCCGCAATCGTGGTCAAGTGAGTTGACCAATTTCAGATGTTAGCCGGATGCCTTTTCAAAAAGTTCAGACCGAAAAACTGTCTCTGGCCGTGGTTCGCCAGATTGAGTTGTTGATCCTGCGCGGCATCCTGCGCCCCGGCGAGCGCCTACCCTCGGAAAGGGAACTGGCCGAGCGGATGGGCGTGTCGCGCCCCTCGCTACGCGAGGCGATCGCTGATCTGCAGGATCAGGGATTGCTGACCGCCAAGGCCGGGTCAGGCATCTATGTGGCCGAGGTTCTAGGCTCGGCCTTCTCGCCCGCTTTAATCCGGTTGTTCGGCAATCACGACGAGGCGGTGTTCGACTATCTCTCGTTCCGGCGCGATATGGAGGGGCTGGCCGCCGAGCGCGCCGCGCGGATGGGATCTGACAGCGATCTGAAAGTGGTGCAGACCATACTGGACAAGATGGAAACCGCCCACGCGCGTAACGCTGCCGAAGAAGAGGCGCATCTGGACGCCCAGTTTCACATGGCCATCATCGAGGCCAGTCATAACGTAGTGATGCTGCATATGATGCGGTCGATGTTCGATCTGCTGCGACAGGGCGTATTCTACAACCGCCGGATCATGTTCCAGCAGCGCACCACCCGCGATGCCATTCTGGACCAGCACCGCGCCATCAACACAGCACTACAAGATCGCGACCCAAAGGGGGCGCGCCGGGCGGTCGAGGACCATCTGAATTTTGTCAAAAGCTGCATGGCCGATCAGCAGAAGGCCCTGCACAATGAAGAAATCGCGCAGCAGCGACTGAAGCACGAGACCGGCGAGGTCTAATGTTTATAGGACATTTACCGGGCGCCTACTTGATCTTCCGAACGACTGCGCCGAACCTGGGCAAGCTTGCATTTGCAGCTGCGATGATCGGAGCCGTGGCGCCAGATATAGACATATTCTGGTTTTATCTTATCGATGATCGCGGGCACCATCATCATTCCTACCTGACACACCGACCAATCATCTGGGCGAGCATTCTGCTTTTAGGTCTCCTGATCCGACAATGGCGCCTACAAATCGGGACTTTCCTGACCTTCCTGGGCGCGGGCGGGTTGGTTCACATGTTATTGGATTCGATCACGGGTGAGGTCACATGGATATGGCCCTTTTCGGACGCGACATATCCGTTAGTCACGGTACAGGCGACCCATTCTCATTGGATATTGTCATTTCTCAATCATTGGACGTTCAAGATCGAGATTTTGATCACGATGGTTGCTATATTCGTCTGGGTCATGACCCGGCGCCGAGCAAAGAAACCTAAACAAAGTCACGATAGAAAAACCCGGGAACCTCAGGGCCCCGGGTTTCATTAAGTCGCGTGATCAATGTGATCAGTGCAGCTTTTCACCGACATCCGCGATGGATGCGTCGATAAGCTTGTTCGCCTGCGTAGCGGTCATTTGCTTGGCTAGAACGGCTTTCGCTGCGGAAACTGCAACGGTGACGGCCTGATCGCGAACTTCCTTGACTGCTGAGGCCTCAGCCGATGCGATCTGATCCTGTGCAGCCGCAAGACGGCGTGCAATGGATTTCTCCAGATCGACCTTGGCTTGCTCAGCGGCCAATGCCGCGTCCTGCTTCGCCGCTTCGACGATGGCGTCGGCCTGTGTCTGCACCTCGCGTTGCTTGCGCTCATACGAGGCTAGCAGGCTACGCGCTTCTTCATGCAGGGCACGTGCTTCGTCCAGTTCGGACTGGATGCCTTCGGCACGTTTGTCCAATGCACCACCGATCATGCCGGGGACCTTGAAGTAGAACAGGACCGCGATGAAAACGATGAAGCCCAGCAGGACCACAAAATCGGTGTTACCAAGCGAAAAGAACGGTCCGCTTGCAGCCAGCGCAGGGCTGGCGGCTCCAACGGTCAGGATAAGGGCAAGAGTGTTCCGCATGTCACTTATCCTTTCGTCTGCGCGTCTACTGCTCTGTTGATGGCTTTGGCATCCGCCTCGCCGCCCAGTGCGGTGACCAGTTCAGCCGCCGTATCCTTGGCAACCACTTGAATGCTTTCCAGCGCACCGGCACGGATTTGGGCAATAGCCTTTTCCGATTCAGCCGCCTTTGCAGCGATTTCCGCGTCCGCCTTGGCAATCGCATCATCCAGACCAGACTGGATTTCCGCACGCGCTTCCGCTGCGATACGCTGTGCCTCAGAACGGGCATCGGCCAGCGCCTTGTTATAGGCCTCTTCGGCCTCGACCGCCTTGGCCTTCAGATCTTCGGCCGCAGCCAGGTCATTTGTAATGGTCCCCTGACGTTCCGCCAGGATTGCCGCGATGCGCGGCAGCGCCACGCGGGACAGGACCAGAAAGATGACGACCAGCGTAATGACCAGCCAGAAAATCTGGTTGGGGAACCAATCGAAGCAGAGCTGCGGCATCCCGATGGCAGAGCCATAGGAGTCGACGCACGAGCCGGCTACTTCTTCGGCAATAGGTTCTGTCGCCATGATATCCTCCGTCGGAACGTAGTCTTTACAACAGATGGGCCGCTATGGCTTGGGCCCATCTGCGCGTAAGGATCAGGTTCCGCAGATTATACGGCGAACATCAGCAGCAGCGAGACCAGGAATGCAAAGATCCCCAGGGCTTCTGCGAACGCGATACCGATGAACAGGGTTGCAGTCTGCGATGCAGCTGCCGAAGGATTGCGCAGGGCGCCGGCCAGGAAGTTGCCTGCAACGTTGCCCACCCCGATTGCGGCTGCGCCGGAACCGATTGCTGCCAGGCCTGCGCCGATGTGTGCGAGATCGCCTTCCATGATGTGTCTCCTTACGAATTGGAAGTTTCGATGTTGGGTGTTCGGACCTTAGTGCGACGGATGCAGTGCATCTTTCAGATAAACACAGGTCAGAATGGTGAATACGTAGGCCTGAATGAAGGCCACCAGGACCTCAAGACCATACATTGCGGTGATCGCAAGAACCGACACGGGCGAGATCACGGCAATCGCGGCGAAGCCTGCGAAAACCTTGATAACCGCGTGGCCAGCCATGACGTTACCAGCAAGACGAATAGAGTGGCTGACGGGGCGTACAAAGTACGAAATCAGCTCGATGATCGCCAGGATCGGGCGCAGCGCCAAAGGCGCGCTGGAGACCCAGAACAGACCCAGAAACCCTGCACCGTTCTTGACAAAACCCAGAATGGTCACGGTCAGGAACACGGCCAAAGCCAGCGGGATGGTGACTGCAAAATGCGATGTGGTGGTGAACGAGGTCGGGATCAGGCCCAAGAAGTTCGCGGTTACGATGAACATGAACAAGGTCATGACATAGGGGAAGAACTTGACGCCTTCCTTGCCGCAAATGTCTTCAAGCATCTTGTAGATGAAGCCATAGGCCAGTTCTGCAATCGACTGCATGCGGCTTGGGACGATCGCGCGCTTGGACGTTGGCAGAACCAACAGAGCCACCACGGCCAATACGGCAAAGAACAGCCACAGAGTCACATTGGTGACCGTGAACATGCCAACCGCACCGTCGCCGAACAACGGCTTGACGATGAACTGGTCCATCGGGTGGAATACCAGGCTGCTGCCTTCTGCTGCGGTGGTCTCGGTCGCCACGTTCAGTCCCTCTCGTCCTTCTCGGCCGCATTTGCAGCCGTTTGTTTCTCTTGAACCTCTTTCGCGCTGCGGAGCATAACCTTCACGCCCGCGACAAGGCCCAGCAATGTAAATAGCACCAGAAAGATCGGGATCGTCCCGAGCAGGCTATCAAGCCCGTATCCGATGCCAAATCCGATCCCCAGACCGGATACCATTTCGATGACCATCCTCCAGGCAAGCTCACCCCCGGACACGTCAGCATCTGCGCGAGGCTTGGGCGCTTTGGCCTTTTTTGCCGCGTCGATCTTGGCCTCCAGCTGCGCCATACGCTGCTTTTGGTCATCATCGGTCACGGGCGTTTCCCTCGCACAGTCTTGGGTAGGGTGCTAAGGGTCTGAGGGCGCA
Organism: Ruegeria sp. AN6; assembly: GCF_056540425.1. NCBI lineage: Bacteria > Pseudomonadati > Pseudomonadota > Alphaproteobacteria > Rhodobacterales > Roseobacteraceae > Ruegeria > Ruegeria sp. AN6. Next base: position 84,252 of record NZ_JBQFWR010000008.1, on the reverse strand, counting down.
GAGTCAACGCTGTTAACCGCCCGCCCAGAACATCGTTAACCAATTGATTTATATAATATTAATCTAACTTCACTCAAATCATCCCATTCGTTAAAACAGGCCAAACGGGCGAATTGGGCGAATTCTGCATATTCAACCTTTCGGTTGATCTTTTCCAACTGCATCCCGCTGCCTGCGCCTGACGATCCGCCCGTCGATAAGCAAAAGCCCGACAAGAATTGCCCCCATGCCCAACAGGTGCTCGGGCCGAAGCGTCTCATTCAGCACCCATGTTCCCAGCACCAGCGCAGAGACCGGAGCGATCAGGGTGACCGTCGATATATTCGTTGGTCCCACTTTGGGAAGAAGCCAGTAGAATGCGATAAAGGCTGCGGAGGTCAGTACAAAGCCGATCATGGCCAGCGAAGCCCAGGTTTCGATCCGGGTGATATGGGGCACGCCTTCGCGCCACAAGGCTAGCGGAGCTATTGCCAGTGTCGCGCCCGTCAGGGCCAGCGCGACCAGAACAACCGGCGGCATTTCCCGGAAGGCGCGCGCGATGTTGACCGAAAAGGCATAGCAGACAGGGGCGCACAAGGTGAGAAGAATTGCCCAGAACTCGGATTTTGCGCCTGAGTTTAGCACCGGCAACGACAATACTACGATACCCGCAAAACCACAGACCACGCCCAGGGATTTCAATAGCGTCGCCCGCTCTCCTCCGGGCCAGAAATGCGATACAACAACCGCAAAAGCAGGCGTCGTGGCATTCACGATCCCTGCGACACCCGCGCCAATATGCTGTTGACCCAGGGCATAAAAGGCAAATGGAGCAGCATAGCTGAGCACGCCAAATCCCAGCAACCCGGCTGCACGACCGAAGGTCAGATTGACTTGCAAACGGGCGCCCAACACATAGACCCAGCACCCCAACGCACCAAAACCCACCCTCCCCATCGATACCGACAGTGGCCCAAGCTCGCGCAGCAGAATGGCATTGAACATGAATGACATGCCCCAGCCGATGCCAAGTATGCAAATCACCAACCAGTATTTCAGTGCCATTCCCAAACCTTTTTTGTTTGCTGGCACCTTGTCGTTGCAGCGAAAATTGTCAAACCGGTTCTTGCGCTTTAGGAATGAGCCATGTCCAACGACCTCGACACTGTTTTTGCGGCCCTCGGCGACCCAACCCGCCGCACCATCCTTGCGATGCTGCTGGAGGACGATATGGCCGTCACCGACGTGGCTGAACCGTTCGACATGTCATTGGCTGCGATCTCGAAACACTTGGTGATCCTGACCAAGGCCGGGCTGATTTCTCAGGAAAAACGAGGGCGGGTTAAGTGGTGCAAGCTAGAGCCTGACGCCCTGCGTGCGGCGTCGGTCTGGATGCAGGGTTTCGGACAGTTCGAACCGGTCAATCTGGATGCGTTCGAGCGGTTCCTCGAGGTCGAACTGCCCTCGGACGAGGCCTGAGTTTCAACGCACCACAAAAACTGACATGCTGGCGTGTTTGGCCAAATAACCCGCATGACTGGAAAAGATATAGTCTGTGATCCTTGGGGCGTGAGTTCCTACCACAATCAGATCAGCACCAACATCTTCTGCCGCGCGGGTCAGATCGCCATCGACTTCGGCAGCGACATCGACCGAGTGTATGTTGCGTGTAGCAACCGGAGCGCCGCTTTGTTCTGCAATCTCACTAGCACAGTCCTTCAGCTTTTGCTCAATTGCGTCTTTCGACAGATTTACATCCCCGAGCTGGGTGCCCGTGACACTTACGACGGTCACTTTGGCGGCTTGCCAACTGGCCAATTGTGCAGCAACTTCAGTCGCCTTCTTGACCTCGGGTGGCAGGTGCAGGTCGACTGGGACCATAATATGTTTGAACATTGCGTCTTCCTCCTCGCCAAAAAGCATAGAGAAATTCGCATATAACCACTTTGACCTGCCTCAAAGGCGCTGGGAGCTGTTAGCCTAACCTTCTCGGCTATATTCGACCCCGGTCACGACACCGGTCGCATCGGCCCGGCAAAGCCATGGCGCCTCTGCTCCTGCCACGAAAACACTGGTGACCGAGCCAGTCGGTCCGGATTGCGTCGAGATTGCTTTGACACCACTTGGCCCGGTCCCGGTTTCAGCACCTACCAGAGCCTCGCAGCTTGCCTGCAGGTCAGCCTGCGCGGCGTCGTTCGCTCCTCCGGTTGCACAAGCGGACAAGGCAAACAGCACAGGAATAAGGAGGGTTGATTTCATAGCGAAACTCCGCACTCAAGTAGCTCTTAGTACCGGCCAACTTGCCAGACCCGATTCAGAAGGCAAGATTCAATCCAGTGTCAGAACAGGTTTGGAAGAAGAGTCTTCTCCCTTCAGCAGCATCAGCAACGCAACGGCTGTCAAAGCCGCTCCGACCAATACCAAGGCCGTTGGTGCAGGGCGCCCGAGCCCGATCTCCCACAAGATGACCCAGCTGGGAATCAGATACGTATAAGCCATGACCTTGGCTGCAGGCAGACACAGCGCCGCAAACTGAACAAGTACAAAGCTGGCCGCCGTCGCGAATAGCGAAATGTAGAGCAGCGTTACCCAGACAATCCTGGGTAGGTTCGCCCAATCGGTCGCGCGGATATCGGACCAGCCCCACAGCGTCAGGATAAGGCACCCGGCCACCAGTGTTCCAAAGGTAAACACTACCGCAGGCTCTCCCCGGTTCAGGCGACGAACCATCGGGGTATAGACGGCGTGGGCAGCGCATCCCCAGAAATAGATGATCTCTCCGCCTCCGATTTCGAAGGCTTGAAAGGCCTGCCAATCAGCCCGGAAGATTACCCAAAGCGCGCCGACCGCGCCAACGGTCAGGGCCAGCGCCATGCGCGCGGTAGTGATCTGACGCAGCAGCACCCAGCCAGCCAGAGCCGACATAACCGGCGTCAGCGTAAATACCGCAGCGGCACTGACCGGTGGCGCGGTTTTGAGGCCGTAGAACATCAGGACGAAATACGACCCAAACAACCCGCCCAGTACCAGATAGCGCCAAGGCGCTTGGGCAGCGCTGCGCGATATGCCTGTTGTTGCCAGCGCTGCAATGCCGATCACCACTGCCGCAATGGCAAAGCGTGCCGCAGTGATTGCCGAGGGCGCGATCTCATTCGCTGCCATTGAACCCAGCGAAAAACTGCCCGCAACCAGGGCAGAAAATGTCAGCATGGCCAGATGGCCGCGCGCTTGTGGTGTCACGGCAGCCAACCTTTGGATTGTTCTTTCAGGAAGGACAAAAACGCCTGGACTTTAGTTGTGCGGTGCAAATCCACATGGGTCACCAACCACAGCTTGCCCGACCATTCGGGCAGAGGCTCCATCACCTCAACCAGATCGGGGTCGCGCATGGCCTCCCACCGGGCCATGAAACCGATACCGGCCCCGGCCAGAACCGCCTCTCGCATGCAGAAATTGTTGGTGCAGCGGAAGGTGATCGCCTGTTCCGGTGCATTGGCACGCAGCCAGCGGGAAAACGGCGCGCGGCTGTTTTCGTCGTCATTGCCGACGAAGTGGTGATTGGCGAAATCCGCAACGTCCGCAGGTTTACCGTGTCGTGCGATATAGCCTTTGCTCGCGAACAGCCCGACTTCTTGCGCGATGAAAGGCTGCACCACGTTGTCCGGCTGATCCGGTGCGGCTCCTGCGCGAATAGCCACATGCGCTTCGCCATATTCCAGTCGAAACAGGCGGTCGCCGGTCAGATAGCGCACAATCAGACCCGGATGGGCTTGCTGAAATTCGCTCAAGGTCGGCACGATCAAAGGCGCAAGCGAGGCCAGCGAGGTCACCACCAGTTCGCCCGAGACATCATCTCCGCGCCCCTTCATGCGGCCAACCAACTGGTTGAACTGATCTTCGGTCGCCTGCGCGACACGCAACAGATCCTTACCTGCTTCGGTCGGGGTATAGCCGCGCGCATGACGCTGAAACAATTTGACGCCCAGCCGTGCCTCGATCGCGTCGATATGGCGGATCACGGTGGCGTGGTGTACGCCCAATACATCAGCCGCGCCGCTGACCGTTCCCATGCGCGCCACCTGATAGGCGGTTCTTACTTCATCCCAATTGTCCATTGCATCTGTTCCACTGTGCAAATTCTAACAATGCTTGTTGATATATCCGAGTTTTGTTCACATTCGCAACAGCCATATTGGGGCGGCAGAAGTTAATTCCACAGTTTAGGACCTCCGAAATGACCAAAACCATCCTGCACATCGACGCCTCAGCCCGCCGCACCGGTTCAGCCACCCGCGATCTGTCCGAACGCGTGGTTCGCCACCTGAACGCCGGGCGTATTATCCGCCGCGATCTCGCCTCTCCCCTGCCCCTTATCACCGAAGACTGGATCGCTGCCAATTTCACCCCCGCCGATCAGCGCGACGTTGTCCAGCAGGACGTTCTGTCCTTGTCGGACGAACTGGTGTCGGAACTGCAAAAGGCGGATACCATCGTCATCGGCCTGCCGATCTACAACTTCTCGGTCCCGGCAGCCTTCAAAGCCTGGATTGATCTGGTCGCCCGCGCGGGTCTGACATTCGCCTATTCCGAGGAAGGTCCGAAAGGCCTGCTGGATGGCAAACGCGCCATCCTCGCCGTAGCCTCGGGTGGTACCGCTGTCGGGTCCGAGATTGACTTTGCCACCACCTATGCGCGCCATGTTCTGGGCTTCATCGGCATCCATGATGTTGAAGTCATCGCAGCGGATCGCATGGCGCTGGACCCCGAGACCACTCTGTTCAATGCGCAGAAAGCGGTCACCGAACTGGCAGCCTGATTGACCTGCACCCCCTGAACCGTCCAGTCTGCGCCAAGGCAAATCAGCAGACTGGGCGTTTCACATGAAGAAAATCGGAATATTGGGCGGCGTGGGCTGGGCCTCGACCGTCGACTACTACCGCGCGATCGCCGAAGGTGCAGGTCGGTATTTTGCTGAGCGCGGCCACGGATCACCACTGCCCATACCGCCCATGACCATCGAATCCGTCACCCAAGCCAAAACCCGCGCGTTACGCGGCGTGGCCGGTGATGAGGAAAGCTGGGCCGCCTTCGACGCGGTGTTCCGAGATGCCCTGTTGACATTGCAAAACGCAGGGTGCGAATTCGGTATCATAGCATCGAACACGCCCCACGCACGCCTTCATGCGATCCGCGAGGGTGTCTCGATGCCCATTCTCAGCATTTTTGACGCAACTGCCGACGCGACCGCCTCGACCGGCGCGACCAAAGCTTTGGTCCTTGGCACGACAGTCACCATGCAAGCCCCCAACTACGCCGACCGACTGGCCGCCGAAAACATCACCGCAAACGCCCGCCTGCCCGAGCCCGAGATTGCCGAGATGCAAGCGATGATCGACAGTGATTTCTACGGCGGTGCGTCTGACACCGCACATGCGCGCCTGCTGGCCTTCTGCAATAAACACGCCGCGCCTGGAACCGCGATTTTGTTGGCCTGCACTGAGTTGCCTCTGGCGTTCCCCGACCATCTGGACGATCCGGTGTTCGAGGCGGATGGCCACTTGTTCATCAACCCGTCTGCCGCCCATGTCGCTGCCGCTTTGAAAGAAGCGCTTGAGGGGTGATCAGGGCAGCCAGGTCACCTCGCACCCGATCTTATCAAAGAACGCCATCAGATCTTCGCGCGACAAAACAACGGTTCGGTCGTTGACCAAAGGGTGCATGTTGATGACATCGGCCTGTTGTGCGGTTTCGTCCATGAAGAATTTAACGTTGTTCTCAACCCCGTTTATCATCGCCAGCGGGCTGACCGCGCCGGGGCGAATGCCCAGATTCTGAAACAACCGATCCGCCGAGCCGAAGGACAGGTTACCAATCCCCAACTCCGCGCCCAGCGCTTTAAGGTCGATCTCGCGGCTCTGTTCCAGCGTCACCAGATAGTTCCGCTTTTTCTTGTCGCGCAGATACAGGTTCTTAAGCCGCAGCGTGTTTTCGCCCGGCACCATGAACTGGCCCTCGACCCCTTTGGCGTCCTCGACCGTGCGCAGTGGGATATGAGTATGCAACCGATAGGACAGCCCCCACTCATCTAGCTGCGCCAAAAGCGCATCCGAGCTAAGCGGTAATGTATCCTGAAATCCGGATGATGCGTCCATGGGAACCTCCTCGTATAGCGCGCTCATCGCTCAACAGACGGGTAAATTCAAGACACGACAGGCGCTGTTTTCGGTGCTAGCGTGCCGCCATGAAAGTCACTCGCAACACTCCGAACCAGTTGATCCTGTCCAATACCCCATGGTTCATCAGCATCACGCTGGTTCTCTTCATTCTGGCCTTTGTCGGCGCGGGCGTCTTCATGGCCAGTGAAGGCGGCGAGGGTATCTTCTTCGGCATTTTCTTCGCACTATTCGGTGGAGGCATGGGCTTTGGTGCATTTTGCGCCTTTGTCCGGCGCGTGCAGGTCATTCTGGACCGCGATAAGAACAGCATCACTATTCGCAGGCAGTCGGTCTTTGGGTACGAACAAGTGGAACACGTTCTTTCGAACCTTTCGCACGCGGAAACCGAAAGCACGACCTCACGTAGCGACAATGGCACATCGACCCTTTATCGCCCTGTCCTGATACTGGATGAAGGCATGAGCGCCGGACGCCATCCCATTGTTGAGGCCTATTCCAGCGGGCGCGGTGCGCATCGGTTGGTGGATGCGGTCAATGACTGGCTTCCGGCACGCGAGGTTGACTCTGCCAGCCAATCGGCCTAAATCGCCGCCAACATCCGGAAGCGTTTGATCTTCCGGTCCCTTGAGTCGTTCAGGGATCGCCCCCCACCAGCGAGTTTCGCCCGTGGGGGCGTTTGTGCATTTAACCGACGCGTCCTATCTAGGGCACGCCACCAGATAACCGGCTAAGGAGGCCGAAGGCATGTTTGAAAATCTATCCGAACGCCTTTCCGGCGTCTTTGATCGGCTGACCAAACAGGGTGCCCTGTCCGAAGAAGACGTCAAAACCGCCCTGCGCGAAGTCCGCGTTGCCCTGCTTGAGGCTGACGTTTCGCTGCCGGTGGCCCGCGAATTCGTCAAGAAAGTACAGGAGCAAGCGACCGGCCAGGCAGTCACCAAGTCGATCACCCCCGGCCAACAGGTCGTCAAGATCGTGCACGACGCTCTGGTCGATACCCTGCGTGGCGAAGAAGACCCTGGCGCGCTGAAGATCGACAACCCGCCTGCCCCGATTCTGATGGTCGGTCTGCAAGGTTCGGGTAAGACGACCACGACCGGTAAACTCGCCAAACGCCTGAAAGAGAAAGAAGGCAAGAAGGTCCTGATGGCCTCGCTCGATGTCTATCGCCCGGCGGCGATGGATCAGTTGGCCGTTCTGGGCACGCAGGTCGGCGTCGATACGCTGCCGATCGTACCTGGCCAGAAACCGGTCGACATCGCCAAGCGCGCCAAACAGCAGGCGACGCTGGGCGGCTATGACGTCTACATGTTGGACACCGCGGGCCGTCTGCATATCGACGAAGTCCTGATGGACGAGGTCGAGCAGGTCCGCAACGCGGTTGACCCGCGCGAGACCCTGCTGGTGGTTGACGGTCTGACCGGTCAGGTCGCCGTTGAGGTAGCCGAGGAATTCGACGCTAAGGTCGGCATCTCAGGCGTGGTCTTGACCCGGATGGACGGCGACGGGCGCGGCGGTGCGGCGCTGTCTATGCGCGCGGTCACCGGCAAGCCCATTCGCTTTGTCGGTCTGGGCGAGAAGATGGACGCGCTCGAAACCTTCGAGCCGGACCGGATCGCCGGTCGTATTCTGGGCATGGGCGACATCGTTGCTCTGGTCGAAAAAGCCCAGGAAACGATGGAGATGGAACAGACCGAGCGCATGATGAAGCGCATGGTCAAAGGTCAGTTCAACATGAACGACCTGAAAATGCAGCTGGAACAGATGATCCAGATGGGCGGCATGCAGGGTATGATGGGCATGATGCCGGGCATGGGCAAAATGGCGAAGCAGATGGATCAGGCGGGTCTGGACGACAAGATCCTGCGTCAGCAAATCGCAATGATCCAGTCGATGACCAAGCGCGAACGCGCCAATCCGCAACTGCTGCAGGCGAGCCGCAAGAAACGCATCGCGGCCGGGTCCGGGATGGAGGTCAGCGACCTCAACAAACTGCTCAAGATGCACCGGCAAATGTCGGACATGATGAAGAAAATGGGTAAGATGGGCAAAGGTAAGATGCTGAAACAGGCCATGAAAGGCATGTTCGGCAAAGGTGGCCCCTCGCCCGAGGAAATGGCTGCAGGTATGGACCCCAAGGCGCTGGAACAGGCCGCCAAGGCAATGGGCGGCAAAATGCCCGGCGGTCTGCCCGGACTGGGTGGCGGCATGGGTCTACCCCCGGGGCTAAGTGGTTTTGGTAAGAAAAAGTGACGTCAGCACGCTGCACCCAGCCCCCGTCCGGAAAGGCGGCGATGGCAGCAGCGCAGTATCGCGCAGCCCTGCCGGTCATTCGGACCCGGCGGCTGGTTCTGCGCGCGCCTACTCTGGACGACCTGCCGGTATGGACGTCGATCTGCAAGGAGAGCTTTGGCGATACCGAACAGGACGCCTGGACTGAGTTTTCCTACTACACATCGGGCTGGCTTTTGCATGGGCATGGCCTATCCACGGTCTCGCTAAAGGACGACGATCAGGTCATTGGCTTCGTCATCCTGGGCCTCGAATGGGACGACCACGAGCCCGAGCTTGGCTATATGTTCGGAAGCAAGTTCCGCCTGCAAGGTTACGCAACTGAAGCGTGCAGCGCTGTTCGCGATTTTGGCTTCGATCTGCTGGGGACGGGCCGGTTCGTAAGCTATGTTTCGCAGTCCAACACACGTTCGAACGCATTGGCGCAGCGTCTGGGTGCGACTCGCGACACTGTTGCCGAAAGCGCCATTGGTCCAACACAGCATGTCTGGCGGTACGGCGAGGTGCAGGCATGAATTTCGCTCTGCCGATCCCGACGCTCGAAACCGAACGCCTGATCATGCGCGCACCGTCCGAGGCTGACCTGGACGCGGATACGGCGTTCTTTGCCACCGACGCCGCGCGGTTCGTCGGCGGACCTTTGCGCCGGGATGAAGTGTGGCGGGTGTTTGCCTCGCTTCTGGGCCATTGGGCCCTGCGCGGCTATGGCTATTGGAGCGTCGATGAAAAAGACACCGGTACCTACGTTGGCCGTATCGGACTGTGGTTCCCCGAAGGCTGGCCCGAGCCCGAGGTCGGCTGGACCCTGCTGAACCACGCCACCGGTAAAGGATATGCGACCGAGGCCGCTTTGACTGCTCGATCCTATGCCTATGATGTTCTGGGGTGGGCGACCTCGATCTCTCTGATCGACCTGGACAATACCGCCAGCAAGGCCGTGGCCAAGCGGATGGGTGCTCAGTTCGAATATCACTATGAGCACCCAAAATATGGTACTTCGGAAATCTGGCGGCATCCTTCGCCAGGTGATCTGGTGAATGGCGGCGTGGAGGCATACGCATGACCACATTTACCATCCCCACCGTCGAGACCGAACGACTGATCCTGCGCGCGCCGCATCTGGACGATCTGCCTGCGATGTCCGAATTCTTCGCGACCGAGCGCAGTCATATGGTCGGTGGTCCCAAGGACGCGCTGGAAAGCTGGAACTCTCTGTCGAACCGGTTGGGTCATTGGGCGCTGCGTGGTTATGGCCTATGGCATCTGACCGAAAAGGCCAGCAGCGCATTTGTCGGCTGGGCCGGTATGATCTACGTCCCCGGCTGGGCCGAACCCGAGCTGGGTTGGACGCTGATGGCTGAGGCCGAAGGCAAAGGGCTGGGTTTTGAGGCCGCAGCGGCTGCACGCGACTATGCCGCCCGACATCAGGGCCTGAACGGGGTGATCTCATACATCGCCCGTGCCAATGACCGCTCGCGCGCTTTGGCCGAACGGCTTGGCGCGACGCTGGAGATTGAGAGAGCCGAGCTTTTGGGCAAGCACGCCCAGATCTGGCGCCATCCGCAGATTGATTTGACCACCGAGAGGACCGGCCAATGAACAACCCCGTGACACAGGCTGCTGCGCTGTTGAAAGACCATCGCGAAAGCATCGACCGGCTGGATGCGATCCTTGTCTACACGCTCGGTGAGCGGTTCAAGCACACGCAGGCTGTTGGCAAGCTCAAGGCAGCACACGACCTTCCCCCGTCCGATCCTTCGCGCGAGGCTGCGCAGATCGCACGGTTAGAAGACCTGGCGAAAGAGGCCGATCTGGACCCCGATTTCGCCAAGGCTTTCCTGAATTTCATCATTCAGGAAGTCATCCGACACCATAAGAAACATCAGAACTAACCGGCACCTACGCCGGATACGCCATTTAAAGGAGATACCACCATGGCAATGAAAATTCGTCTCGCCCGCGGCGGCTCGAAAAAGCGTCCCTTCTATCGCATTGTTGCGGCTGACAGCCGTATGCCGCGCGATGGCCGTTTCATCGAGAAACTGGGCACCTACAACCCGCTGCTGCCGAAAGACAGCGAAGAGCGCGTGAAAATGAACATGGAGCGCATCCAGTACTGGCTGGATCAGGGCGCACAGCCCACCGACCGTATCGCACGCATGCTGGAAGCTGCTGGCGCACGCGACAAGGCCGAGCGCAACAACCCCAACAAGGGTACTCCGGGCAAGAAAGCTCAGGAACGCGCAGAAGAAAAAGCGGCCAAAGCTGCTGAGGCGGCTGAAGCTGCTGCTGCACCGGCTGAAGAAGCTGCGGCAGAAGAATAAGCAGGCGGGCGCGTGCGGGATCAGGCTTTTACCGACGATTTTCGCACGCAGTTCGATCTGTTGATGCGGCTCCGGCGCGATGTGCGCCGGTTCCGCATGGACGCGGTAGACGAGACAGTGCTTATGCGCTGCCTCGACGCGTTTCGACTGGCCCCTTCAGTGGGGCTGAGCGAACCCTGGCGTGTGATCCGCGTCGAAACTCAGGCTGCGCGTGACGCGGCGCTGAAGAATTTCCAAGCCGCAAACGAACAGGCGCTGACCGGATACTCCGGCGAAAAGGCGCAGCTGTATAGCCAGTTGAAACTGACCGGGATGAAAGAAGCCCCGGTGCAACTGGCCGTGTTTTGCGACGATGCCACCGACAAAGGCCAAGGTCTGGGCGCAGGTACTATGCCCGAGATGCGGCGCTATTCTGTGGTCTCTGCCATCACCTTGTTCTGGCTTGCCTTGCGGGCAGAAGGGTTGGGTCTAGGCTGGGTCTCGATCCTCGACCCGGACCAGATGGCACGCGATCTGGATGTGCCCGCGGACTGGCGGCTGATCGGTTATTTCTGTGTTGGCCGACCCGAATGCGTTTCGGATACGCCTGAATTGGAACAGGTCGGCTGGGAAAACCGCAATGACACTTTGCCCATCGAGGTGCGCTAGGCATGTTCGGATTGTTTCGGCTTCCCATCCTGCTGGCGATCGCCTTTATTGTGGGCGTATTCTTCGAACGCTCGAACCAGCGCGAAGCATGCGAGGTGATCGGGCAATGGCGGGACGGGCTATGTGTGACGGATGGTCGAAATGAGTGATCTGATCTGCGTGGGCAGTATCGCGGGCTCGTATGGGGTGCGCGGCGAGGTGCGGCTGAAAAGCTTCTGCGCCGTCCCTGAGGATATCGAGGGCTATTCGCCGCTGACCGATGAGGCTGGAAAGGAGCGCTATCCGGTGGTCCTGACCCGCGCAATCAAGAATGGTTTCGCCGCACGGTTGGGTGGGATTGAGTCCAAAGAAGAGGCGGATGCGCTGAACGGTCTGCGCCTCTATGCGCGACGCGATCAATTGCCGTCGCTGCCGGGTGATGAGTTTTACCACACCGATCTCATCGGGCTTGAGGTCTATGACACCGGCGGCACCTTGTTGGGCCGGGTGAAGTCAGTTCAGAACCACGGCGCTGCGGACCTGTTGGAACTGCACGGTCCTGGTCTGAAAGCCACCGTGCTGCTGCCCTTCACGCTGGAGTCGGTACCTACAGTTGATCTGGACAAAGGCCGCATCATTGCTGATCCGCCCGAGGGCCTGCTGTAATGCGCCGTGTGCTGCTGCATCTGGGTCTTCACAAGACCGGGACGACGGCGGCGCAGTCCTTTCTGTTCGAAAACCGCTCATTGATCTGGCCGCACCATGCGCTGGTTCTGCCCTATCGGACCCGCAAAACCGGCCTGTCCGAAGCAGCCACACGCTATTCTGTCTATGGCACACCCGGCGCGATGAGTGATTTCAAGGATCAGATGCGGCACTTTCTGAATTCGCTGGAATTCGGCCAGAAACGCGGGCTGGTCTTGAGCGAAGAAAACTTTTCGGGCCTGCGCCCCAGCCGCAATGTCGCGGTGGGATATGAAGCCGCGCCCGAGCTTGCCTCTTGTCTTGTTGGCCTGATCCGCGACCGGTTCGCGGGCGAAGATGTGCATATCACACTCTACTACTCGCTGCGGCAGCGTGGAAGCTGGCTGCGCAGCCTGTGGGCACATGATCTGCAGCGCTCGCGCCTGATCCAGGATTTTGAAACCTTCCGCGCGCGGCTTGAACCCGTGCCCTCACCCCAGATCGCGGCAGAGGCGGTGCGGGATCGCCTGCCCTCGGTGTCAGTCCGAACCGAATGGCTGGAAGACCTGCAGGGCCTGCGCTATGGACCCGGAAATACATTTTCCGAATTCCTTGACCTGCCCCCGGACAAGGCTGGCGAACTGGTTGGCCCGACGCGTTCGAACCCACGTCTACCTGAAGATATCTTGCAGCAAATGTTGGAGATAAACAGATCCGATCTGGACGACGCTGCGTTGATCGAACAAAAAGCGGCTCTGGTGCAAAGCGTCCAAAATGATCTGATCGGCTCGAAATGACAGAAAAACCCAGCAAGTCCCATGGCCGCAAAGCCATCCGCCCGACGCTGAAGCCGCGCGAGTTGATGACGCCGACGCCCGATCTGCATGGGGTGTGGAAGGCCAAGATCATCACCCTTTTCCCTTCGGCCTTTCCCGGAGTGCTGGGCGAAAGCCTGACCGGCAAGGCCCTGCAGGAAGGGCTGTGGCAATTGGAAACCGTCGATCTGCGCCAGTTCGGGGTTGGCAAGCATCGCAATGTGGATGACACCCCTGCAGGTGGCGGTGCGGGCATGGTCCTGCGTGCCGATGTGCTGGGCAATGCCATCGAGCACACAATGGCAGGCATCCGGGGCAACTGGCCACTGATCTACCTAAGCCCACGCGGGCGACGGATGGACCAGCAGATGATGCAGAGTCTGGCGCGCTGCGATGGCATGACCTTGCTTTGTGGTCGGTTCGAGGGCGTCGATGAGCGGGTGCTTGAGCATTACGGCGTGCAAGAAGTTTCCTTGGGCGATTTCGTCATGACCGGAGGCGAGATCGCGGCGCAAGCCCTGATCGACGCTACGGTGAGGCTGATCCCTGGCGTTCTGGGTAATCAGGCTTCGGCTGAGGAGGAAAGCTTCTCCTCCGGCCTGCTGGAGCATCCGCAATACACCCGCCCCGCAGACTGGAAAGGCCGTCCGATCCCGGACATTCTGATGTCGGGCCACCACGGTCGCATCGCGGACTGGCGTCGTGAGATGTCGGAAGAGATCACCCGCGAACGGCGGCCCGATCTTTGGGATGCATATCAGAAATCCAAGGACAACGACTAAGGCTAGCGGGTCGCTTTCCAGAGCGCCCAAGTCTCAGGCGTACCATTAAAGGTGTTGATGTCGACCTTGCCCTGAACCCCCGGCACCAGTCCTGTGCCGGTATATTGCCAGAAACGCCAGATCGCGCTTGGATAAACATTGCGAGGATGTCCGGCGACCGAACGCAGCCAGAACTCGGTCTTGGGCAGCCGGCCAATGTCGGTGTCGCGGTAAAAGTCGACCGTTGTATAGACAATCGGGCGGCGCCCATAATGGCGTTCCAGAATATCCAGGAATTTTTTTGCCTCGGCCCGGACGGTTCGCCCATCTGGGCGCAGGGTGCAGGTTTTGGAATGCGGCGTCCATTCCATGTCCAGCACATGCGGCAGATCGGCCCCTTTGGGCACGTTCTGGATGAACCAGCGGGCCTGTTCGTGGGCCGGACGGCAGAAATAGTAATAGTGGTAAGCGCCCCAGGGCACCCCGGCACCCTGCGCACCGCGCCGGTGTTCGTCAAACATCGGGTCGGTGAAATCTCCGCCCTCGGTGGCTTTGATGAATGCGAAACTGACACCGGATTTCTGGGCGGTACGCCAGTCAATCGGTCCCTGCCAGCGCGATACATCAAGCCCGTGCACCGGGTAATGGCCGGGGTGGCGACCCTCCCATTCATGCGGGTCGGCATCACCAAAAGCGGGATAGATGATCGAAGGCGGGGTCGTGTCCGCAAAGGCCTGTGGTTCAACTGCCTGAGGTTGCGGGCCTCGGCGGCCACATGAGACGAGTGCAAGCGCTATAACGGCCAGCAGGAGTGCTTTGCGCATCTTTTGGTCCTGTATCAAATTTCTGCTCTGATAATTGAACCCAGAATGCCTGATCTGGCCGCCAAGGCAACGATGTATTTGACCGATGGCGAAAACACACCGGCATCCTCAGTGAATCGTGCCAGTTTAGGCTTGATCCCTGCACACAAAGCCCTTAAAGCAGCGCAATCCGGTGCCGCACTACGCGACTCCGGTGTTTTGGTTTGCATCCTGACGTGACGCCCGGCTTTCTTCGGCCCCGGCGCGACAGGGCGGACCGGACTAAAAGGAACATTCGATCTGACCTCTGGCGGGCTGTACGCAGGACCCGGTGAAGACCAAGAGCTCTCAGCCCGTGCCCAAACTTCGTGGACCAACCACGAGCAGATAGGAGTAACTGCGATGGACCTAATCGCACAGCTTGAGGCGGAACAGATTGCCGCCCTGGGGAAAGACATCCCCGATTTCAAAGCCGGTGACACCATCCGTGTCGGCTTTAAAGTGACCGAAGGGTCACGTACCCGTGTGCAGAACTACGAAGGCGTCTGCATCGCACGCAAAGGTGGCAACGGCATCGCCGGTTCGTTCACCGTTCGCAAAATCTCGTTTGGCGAAGGTGTGGAACGTGTGTTCCCGCTGCATTCGACCAACATCGACAGCATCACCGTTGTCCGCCGTGGCCGCGTTCGTCGCGCCAAACTGTACTACCTGCGCTCGCGCCGTGGTAAATCCGCGCGTATCGCAGAGGTCACCAACTACAAGCCCAAGGCTGGCGCCGAGGCGTAAGGAGCGGAAAGATGAAAAAAGACATCCATCCCGATTATCACCTCATCGACGTCAAAATGACCGATGGCACCGTGGTTCAGATGAAATCCACCTGGGGTGCCGAAGGCGACCAGCTGGCCTTGGAAATCGACCCCTCCGTGCACCCCGCATGGACTGGTGGCTCGTCGCGCCTGTTGGACGCTGGCGGCCGCGTGTCGAAGTTCAAGAAGAAATACGAAGGTCTGGGCTTCTAATCCCAAACCGCTCGAATTCAAAAGACCGTCCCTTGGGGCGGTCTTTTTTATTGCAAAAGATCAAGATAAAGCCAGCGCGCACCATTAAGTTCTGTCAGGTTAACTATGTGCCTGCCATTTTCATATTGATGCGCCTTTGGAGGAAGAGCCCGACCCGGATCAACGGACCTCAGTTTGAGGTCAGCGGAGGCGGTAATCTGCAAAATGCCCGTAACCGGTTCGACCCGGAAGGCAGCTGATTGAGGTTCGACAGGAACACTTCGCCCTGAAATCGAAATCAAAATCTGACGCGATTGTGCAATGTCATTGCCATCCAGACTTTGAACTGCCACCGCCGCCATGGGTGTCGTGATGTCGAATACAACATTTCTGGTCGTAATTACCTCGTCATGGAAAAAGCCTGCCGCAATCTGACTCTTTCCCGTGTCCACCGTGAACCGGGCATTGCCAAAGTCGCGCTGAAACTCGCCCGTATCTGCGGCAACAACAGTGGCATCCTCTGCCAGATATGATCTGTCGAGATCAAGCGGGCCGTATTCGTCGCGGTTCAATTTGGTCGCTGCGAGCCACGGCAATGCACGAGTCTCGGGCATACATGTTACCAACCTGCTTTGTTCAAACACTGTCCGTATGGCAACTGATGTTTCCGGAGACACAGGACGGCCAAAGAACGTGTCCTCATCCAAGCAAATCGCGTACGTATTCTCGGCTTGCTTGACATGGCCTTCCCGGAACAGAAGGGCTGCGGCGGGCATCATCCATATCATCCCGGGATCTTCGGCCATACTCCAATTGTTTGGCGACGTTGATCGGTTCAGAGATTGCTGTGAGTAGCCATAGATCATCATGGCATCCCAGCCTTGATGCGCCGCACTTGTCGCCACACGGAGCGGTGTGATGAACCTATCTTCTGCGGGAAACTCCCCAATGTTCCACTCTGAAACGCTAAGCGGCATACCTTCGACCTGCGCGATCGCGATCCATTCCAAAAAACCACTCTGTTGGCGCGGGTCAAAACCGATTTCACCAACTGCTCCATAACTATGCGCGTCGATTATGGACCCAACGGTCAGCGATGGCAGACCCGCGATTGTCATCCCGCCCCAAAGGCTCGTTGTCGAGATCAGACCTTCAAATCCAGTGTCGCGAACAGCGGGGATCAGTTGTTCGTTGAAACGGCGTTCAAGATCGTTCAGAAAAATCTTTGAGTCGCCGTGCTCCCATGTCCGCCAGGTTTCATCGGGATCAAGCCCGTTGCCGCGCGCAAATTCATCTGCCATAGCCATGAATAGTTCACTATGCATAGGTACATTCTTATTCGGGAGGAGAGCATTGCCGAAGTGATGCGTAAGGTCGTTTTCGTTCGTCAACATCACGGCGACAACTGCCGGGTCCTCGGCATACGTAAGACCCGTCAAAGAATTTTCGTGGCGCAAATAGGCGTTCTGGAATTCGATCATTCGCGCCTCAATACTGGGCGAGATGTAGTTAAAGCCTCTGACATCGGCAATATCGTCATCCCCAGCAATCTCATCGAACCCGGAAATTCCGTCCTGCTGCGTAAACCTTCGACCTACATGGAGATCAAGCCATACGTAAATTCCTTGCCTCTTGAGCGCTGCAATCCAAGCGTCAAGCCTTTGCATCGACGCTGGGTCGAGGTTAAGCGTATCAGAGGGATCTGATCCGAAGACGTTAGGACCCACCCAATGAGAATCGTGGTGGTGAATTCTGACAAGGTTAATCCCCAACCGCGCCATCCTTTGGGCATGCAGTTCGACTGAATTCAGGTTGGTGTGAAATAACGCATATGCCTGTAGATTAACGCCCCAAAAACGGACTGGCGTCCCATCCTCAAACACCAATGCACTGTCTTGCGCTAGAATTTTTCCGTGAAACCCGGCAGGTTTATGATTGAGCCAACTCAGGTCAGGAGTCGGTGCATAGGACAGCACCCTATCTATTGGCCATTTGTCCGAAGCCGAGGATTCTTGTGCCAAAGTGCATACGGGCAAGGTACACAGTGATAAAAGGACATACAGAAACCGTTTCGTGATACCAAATAGACTCATTAACTTTTCCAATACCAATACATCCACATCATAACCTCAGTTCCGGTAGCCGCTATTCACAAAAGTTGTGCTCCCGGACGTACCAGTTGTGTTTTCGCTATGCTCAACTCAGAGCATGAAGTAAGCCCCAAACCCAGAATCGCACTTGAAACCGTGCGCTATCGGGTCAGGTTCACCGCGCTATGCACAGGCGGAACGGGCCCTCTGAGCAGCAGCAATGCCAGCAGCATCCCAGCCAGTGCGACACCGGCAGCGATCAGCATCACACTGTCAAAAGCATCATCCTGAAGATCACGCAGAGCACGTGCCAGTGTCGCGCCAGTATCCGGATCAAGCCCAGCGATAAGCTGCTGTACCTGACTGGCTGTACCATGGGTCAACGCATGAGCCAGATCGGCCCGTTGCTCTGATTCAGCGGGTAATGCGGCGATCACTTCGGACAGACCCCGACGGGTGGTGATCGCCTCGGCCAGCCCACCGACCACGGCACCAAGGGTCGCACCAAAATAGAGGAACGCGTTCACCACACCCGAGCCCTGCCCCATATGCTCTTCTGGCAACAAACGCAGCCCGAGACGAGGCAGCAATGAAAACCCGATGCCAAGCCCGGTCCCTATGATCAGCAGCTTCCACCAGATCCCGCCCATGCCGGTCGTGTTCGTCGTCATGGTCAACAGCAAAAAACCACACGCCATGAAACCCATGCCAAGTATCACGGGCCATTGGAAGCTATAGGGTGCCAGAAAGCGCGGCGCGATCACGGACACAACGAACATGCTGAGGCTCAACGGCAGGATCGCCACACCTGCACCGACGGCCGATAAGCCAAATGCATCGGGCGACTGCACAAACACGTTGAAATAGACAAAGAAGCTAAACAGCGCGAAGCCGGTGATGAACATCCCCGCCGCTGCCATGAAATAGCGGGGATGACGGAAATAACGCAGCTCGATCAGAGGGTCTGCGCTTCGGCGCGAGGTGATAATCAACGCAATCACCGCAATCGCTGAAACGCAGAGCGGGATAAGTGTCGAACTAGAGGTCCAGCCCTGGCTTTCGCCATTGCTAAGAGCGAAGGACAGCGGACCGAGCAGCAGGACCAAAGCAACGGCACCAGCCAGATCAAACTTCGCCCCAGCAAGCCGCGTGTCAGGGACATAATGTTCCTTGCTCACCCGTAACCCAACCAAAAATGCAACCAGCAGCAGCGCGAGATCGGTGGCAAACACGCCCCGCCAACTGAGGTAATGCGCGAACGCGCCGCCCAAGATCGGACCCACACCGATCGCCAACCCAACGATCGCACCCCAGGCGCCGGTTACGCTGGCCCGCTGATCTTCTGGCGTCGCCGCCGTCAACAATGACAGAGAGGTGCCAAACAACGCCGCAGCCCCTGCGCCCTGAGCCCCTCGGCCTATCAACAACATGGCAGCATCCTGCGAAAACAGCACCAGGGCAGAGCCAAGGGCAAACACAATCATCCCGGCAAAGAATACGCCGACCTTGCCGGTAATATCACCCAGCCGGCTAACGATGGTAACAAGTGTGGCGCTCACCACCGTATAGATTGCCATCACCCATTGCAGGCTGGATGGTGACAGATCAAATTCAGTTTTCAGGTTGGGCAGGATCGTCGCAACGGCGGTCGAATTGAACCCAACCACCATCATGCACAGCGCCGTCATTATGAGAACCAGGCGCCCCCCACCCGTGCCTGAATTGTCATCAGTGACGCTTGCTGGCATCTGTGTACTCCTCGTTCAGGAATAGCCTGCTGGTCTTCCAGGCGCATAGCTTAGCGCTGTGTTGTTCCTATTATTAAACGGTTTTTCGTTAGTGCGTATAGTTTTTCCGCAAGGCGAGCTTTACCCACTTCAGACCCAGTAAGACAGTGCCACCGGCAACACCAAAATCGTGGTCAGGGTTGAAACCAGAATGAACCCGGCCACGTCGGGCCCGTATTCCGGTACATGTTGATCAATGAATAGATATGTTGCGACGGAAGACGGCATCAGGCAGCACAGGATCACCGCCCCCCGCTCAGCCCCTGTGAAGCCGAAAGACCAGACCAGCGCGCTTGCAATCACCATGGCCATCACCAGGTGCAACGCGGTCAGCAATACAGCGCGCCCAAGGCTTATGATCCGCAGCGTTGCAAGCGTGTGCCCCAACGTCAGCAGCATCAACGGAATCGAGAGACCACCCAGTATGTCAAAGGATTTGGCAACCGGTTGTGGAAGGCTATAGCCCGTGGCCATCAGCACCAGAGACAGTGCTACGGCGTAGATGATCGGAGATGTAGCAAGTTTTCTGGGTGAGAACTCCCCAGCCGGAATCCACATACCGATCGTGAAAATACTGATCAGCACAACAACCACAAATCCCATCGTATAAGCCATGCCGGCATCCCCCAACGCCAGTAAGGTTATGGGAAGACCGATATTGCCGACATTGCCGTGCATAAGCGGCGTTAAAAACGCCCGCGCTGGCAACCGCATCAGTTTGAGCGCGACAAACCCCAACACTCCAAATCCTGCGATCGCCAAAGCGGCTGCTGTCATCACGTCAAGAAACGTGCCGACCGCGATTTTGGTGGTCGACAAGTGCGAGATGATCAGGGTTGGATACCCGACCCTCGATACGATTCCACCAATGACCTTATTGTCGAACGGAGCACGGATTAGTGCCAGACAATAACCGATTCCAGCACAAATCAGGACGGGCAGAACCACGTTCAGGACGTTCAAAAACAGATGGTCCAATTGCTGTCCTTAATCACAATTCCTCGATCCCGACAGTGAAATACGGGCGTCTGATTGGCAAGGATTTACACTAAACCCTACCCATCACGCGTTTTTCCAAAATAGAGCCTGATAAAGCTACTCGGGACGGCCCGAGGTTCTTCCCTTCCACGCTCACACAACATATAGTGGCTGCCACAACGTGTAGATAAACACGGCGGGACTTGGGAATACAGGCATGGCACATATCATCGTGGTCGGGAACGAAAAAGGCGGCGCAGGTAAATCGACCGTGTCAATGCATGTTGCCACTGCCCTGGCTCGACTGGGGCATAAGGTCAGCACGCTTGATCTCGACTTGCGGCAGCGCAGTCTGGGCCGGTATTTCGAGAATCGCCTGAACTTCCTCAACGGCTCGGACCTGTCTCTGCCCAGTCCGCGCCATCACGACCTGCCCGAGATTGACGCCAGCGCGCTGAAACCCGGCGAGAATATATATGACCACCGCCTGTCGGCTGCCGTTGCAGAGCTGGAAAGTGACAGCGATTTTATCCTGATCGATTGCCCCGGATCGCATACGCGCCTCAGCCAGGTGGCCCATTCACTGGCCGATACGCTGGTTACGCCGCTGAACGACAGTTTCATCGATTTCGACTTGCTGGCGCGGATCGATTCCAAGGGTGAGAAAATCCTTGGTCCGTCGGTCTATTCCGAAATGGTTTGGAACGCCCGCCAATTGCGTGCTCAGGCCGGCTTGAAACCGATCGACTGGGTGGTGGTGCGTAACCGGGTCGGGACGCAGCGCATGGTCAATAAGGAAAAGATGCAACGCGCCATCGAGATGCTGTCGCAGCGCATCGGTTTCCGGGTGGCATCTGGTTTCTCTGAACGGGTTATCTTCCGCGAACTTTTCCCGCGCGGGCTGACCCTGCTGGACCTCAAGGATATTGGCGTCAAACAGCTCAATATCTCGAACATTGCGGCGCGGCAGGAATTGCGCGACATGATGAAAGAATTGAACCTGCCGGGGGTTGAGATCGATTTTTAGAGGCTCAACGGTGGTGGAGCCTTTAAAGGTCTAGGGTAGTTCTTGTTGGGCGGGGCTGATTGAGCTTTGCCCGTGCTCGCTTCAACGTACTCTGTCTTAATCTTGTAGGTGATTTTCTCTGGGAGTTTTCTTAACTTTCTTTTTACTCTATCAGAACAATTGCTGAACCAGGGTGACATATTGCCTTCGGCTTTGATTTTCAGCTCAACACGAACATAGTGTTTACTAGCCGACATTTTCTCAGCGTTTTTTGCGGCTTTGAAAAAATTGTATAAAGAGGTTTCAAACTTCTCCATAACAGCATTTTTGTTGCGATCCAGCGGCACCAAGTTTTCGGATTTTCCGGACCCACCCAGTTTTTGCGCTAATAAGTGGCCACGAACCCACCGCTGCGAGTTCAGTTCCGCGTAATCCGCAAGTTCAAGTATACCCGTGAGCTTGAGCTCTTTGAGTATGGAATCGACCGATCGCATTCGTTCGATCTTTTTGACATCAAGGCTGGAAACAGCGGCGGTAACATCTGAAATCTTGATGAAGTCGCGCACATTCCAGTTTGTATTGAATTCATCAACGATCACACAATCGCTTTTGCTTGCACTCTGCCCTCGATTTAGGCAGGTCGATGTAAGAGTAGCGGTCGCGGCTCTGCCACCATAAACCTTATCGCTCGGGGCATAATCCACTGAGAATTTTGGAATTTTTAGTGCCATCACTCGTACAGGTTCCCAACTGATCAATACCAAAACTAAAGAGTTGCATTTTTCTAAATTGCGATAGTTCAATGTTGTATCAAGAACTGAAGAAAAGCTCCGTTCCGGTACAATGATAGATTTTCGGTCGCCTCTACGTCAACCAACTCCGCATCGGAAGCCTACACCCGGGATATTTTATCGCCTATCACGATCTAGTTCGCTGCATGGTAGACCGTAAACAGCTCTTTCGGCTCTGCCACACCTCGCAGCATATAGCGCCCAACTGAGATCAGTTCCTGATCGCAAGGCTGAGCCGCACGGGCCACATCATCCGAGATCAATATTCGTTGCCCCAACGAACGATGCATCCCGGCGATACGGGATGTCTGGTTCACGGTCGGGCCGATGACGGTAAAATCAAGACGGCTGTCGGCACCGATATTGCCATAAAGAATCTCGCCCGCATGCAGGGCTAACGTATAGTTCGAAACCGGCTGCCCGCGCTCTTTGCGCAGGCTATTCAGCTCGGCCATACGCTCCTGAAGCATTGTCGCGGCAGCCAGAGCGGCACGGGCGTCGGCATCAATTTCGCCCACATCAAACATCGCCATAACCCCGTCGCCCATAAATTTCAGAATATTTCCATCACATTGATGAACCACATCCACCACAGCAGCGAGGTAGTCATTCAACATGTCAATGACTTCAATCCCCGGAAGTTCTTCCGACAAGCTCGTGAACCCTTCGAGGTCAAAATTCCAAATTACCGCGTCGATCTGCTGCAAAGACCCCCGGCGGATTTCGCCGGACAAGACCCGCCGCCCGGCGTCGCGCCCCAGATAAACGCGCATCAAGTCTTTTGACACCCGCGCATTCGAGGCTGATTTCAGTGCCAAGCCCAGATGCGGCAGCGCAGTTTCGATCACTTCCAGATCATCGTCCCCGAACCCTTCGGGCGCGTTGCTGGCCCAGGACATCAGCACGCCATCAATAGACATTTTTGCATCGTGCGGGTTGGTTTGGCTGGGCACGTCAAAGCTAATACCAGTCGCGTAATAGTCCGTGGCACCGTTTTCCCGCAATTCATTCAGCAATGGAAATCTACTGGGCTCATTCTGATCGATCAGACGTTCGCGGATCGCGTCGACGTCCTCGTTCAGAATGACATAGAGCGGGCTTTTGGTCCAAACTTCGCTGGGCTCCTCGGAGTATTCGAAAGTTTGGAAATCACCGCCCCGATCCTGATACCAGCTGTATCCAGTGCCACCGTAGACCGGGTGCAAAGCCGGTTGCGCTGCGTGGAACCGCATCAAAGGCACGCCAAGATCGACCAGTCGGTTGCAGTAACCGTCCAGCAGCTCTTCTTTGTCGGCCCCTTCCAAACCTCGGGCAACAAGCCAATCGATCAGATTATGGGATTTTGCCGTTGGGGACTCCGGCTTGGTCATTTCACAGTCCTGTGTTTGTTATGGCGTTGATCTGGGGATCATTGCCCCAGATTACCAGAGTGCTATTCCATTCCAGCTAGACGTCGCAGCATCATGCGCAGCAATGCGGCTTCGCCGGTCGTAAAATGGGCTGCAAGCTTGGCGTCATAATCGCGCGCAATTCCGCGTAGCTCACGATACACACTCTGGCCAGAGGTTGTCAGCGTCAGTCTTTCAACTCTGCGGTCGTTTTCGTCCCGCGTCCGTTTCAGATATCGGCGCTGTTCAAGCTTGCGCACAGCGCGGCTGACTTTGGTCTTATGGATCTTCGCGCGCAAGCCGATTTCCTTGGCCGTCATCTCACCATAATTCCCAAGGTGAAACAGCACCCGCCATTCGGTACGCAACATCCCATATCGATTCTTGTAGACGCGCTGAAATTCGAGCGAGCTTTCCTCGGCCGCCTGATTCAACAGGAATGGCAGGAAATTTCGCAAATCAAACTCATCTTTTTCGTCATTATTCTGTTGTGTCATCCTTGTTAGTTACAAAATCAACTATTATCCGACAAGCAGCAACTTGAAGGAGCGCCCGATGAATCGCCCCACCGATCCGCATAAGATGACCCAGGCTAGCACCCCTGTCGGAACCCATCCCGGCTATATGCCCGGCTTTGGCAATGACTTTGAGACCGAAGCCCTGCCCGGCGCGCTGCCGCAGGGCATGAACAGCCCGCAGAAATGTAACTATGGGTTATATGGTGAACAACTGAGCGGCACCGCCTTCACTGCCAACCCGCCCGAACGCACGTGGTGCTATCGCATCCGGCCATCGGTGAAGCATTCGCATCGGTATGTGAAAATCGACCTGCCTTACTGGAAATCAGCTCCCTGCATTGATCCGGACGTGATCTCTCTGGGCCAATACCGCTGGGATCCAGTGCCACATTCGGATGAAGGCCTGACCTGGTTGACCGGCATGCGCACCATGACCACGGCCGGGGACGTGAATACCCAAGTTGGCATGGCCAGCCACATCTATCTGGTCACAGAAACGATGGTGGACGAGTACTTTTTCTCGGCAGATTCAGAATTGCTAGTCGTCCCGCAGGAGGGTCGGCTTCGATTTGCCACTGAAATGGGTATCATCGATCTGGAACCGAAGGAGATCGCGATTATCCCACGTGGGCTGCTCTATCGCGTCGAAGTGCTGGAAGGCCCCGCGCGCGGTTTTGTTTGCGAGAATTACGGACAGAAGTTCGAACTACCCGGGCGCGGACCGATTGGGGCCAACTGCATGGCGAACCCACGCGACTTCAAAGCTCCGGTGGCAGCGTTTGAGGATCGCGAGGTGCCCTCGACCGTGACGATCAAATGGTGCGGGCAGTTTCACACCACCAAGATCGGTCACAGCCCGCTGGATGTGGTTGCATGGCATGGCAATTACACGCCTTACAAATACGATCTGAGCACCTATTGCCCGGTCGGAGCGATCCTGTTCGACCATCCCGATCCGTCGATCTTTACCGTCCTCACCGCACCCTCAGGCCAGCCGGGCACGGCCAATATCGACTTTGTGCTGTTCCGCGAGCGCTGGATGGTGATGGAAGACACGTTCCGCCCACCCTGGTATCACAAAAACATCATGTCCGAACTGATGGGCAACATCTACGGTCAGTACGACGCCAAACCGCAAGGGTTCATCCCGGGCGGCATGAGCCTGCATAACATGATGATCCCACACGGACCCGACAAGGAGGCTTTTGAAAAGGCGTCGAATTCGAACCTCGGCCCGGATAAGTTGGAAAACACCATGTCTTTCATGTTCGAAACCCGCTTCCCGCAGCACCTGACCGGTTTTGCCGCAACCGAGGCCCCGCTGCAGGACGATTACATCGATTGCTGGAGCGACATCGAAAAGAAATTCGACGGAACCCCCGGCAAGAAGTAAGTACCGCTCAAGTCCTAAGATTTTTCGTCGAAAAATCTTGGCCTCGAACAAAGGTTTGGAGACAAGATGCCTTTAATTAATTCCTGGGTCTCATCGGCCAATTCCGCCGATCACCCATTTCCACTGAACAACCTACCTTATGGCGTATTCTCTACAGAAAGCACTGAGCCCCGCTGTGGGGTGGCTATCGGTGACATGATCTTTGACGTCACCGCCGCCGAGGTCGATGGGCTAATCGCACTCTCGGACGAGCCGCTCTTTGATCTGCCGTTTTGGAATCCGTTGATGGAAGAAGGCCCTGCCGTATGGGCTGCCTTGCGCGACCGCCTGATCGCTCTGCTGGCCGAAGGCTCAGACGCGCAGCACAAGATCGAAGGCCTGCTGATCCCGCAGGACGAGGCCGAGATGCATATGCCCTTTGCCGTCAGCGAATACACCGACTTCTACGCGGGACGCCATCACGCCCAGAACGTTGGCACCATGTTCCGTGGCGCTGAAAATGCGCTGCCACCGAACTGGCTGCACATCCCCATCGGCTATAACGGGCGCGCCTCGTCGGTGGTTGTTTCGGGCACCGATATCCGCCGCCCTTGGGGTCAACTGAAATCCCCCGATCAGGACCTGCCCGCCTATCTGCCGTGCCGCCGCTTTGACATCGAACTTGAGATGGGTGCGATCGTCGGCACACCGTCTGACGGCCCGATTTCTGTGCAGGAAGCCGATGACAACATCTTTGGATACGTCCTGCTGAATGACTGGTCCGCGCGCGATATTCAGGCGTGGGAATACCAACCGCTGGGGCCGTTTCAGGCCAAGGCGACAGCGACCGCGATCAGCCCGTGGATCGTGACCAAAGCGGCGCTGGAGCCATTTCGCTGCGACACGCCGGATCGTGAGTTTGCCCTGTTGGATCACCTGAAAGATTGTGGACCGATGCTGTATGACATTGATCTGGCCGTGACCATGGCACCCGAAGGCAAAGACGCCACGACCATCGCGCGAACCAATTACCGCGAGATGTACTACTCAGCGGCACAGCAGTTGGCGCATCACTCAACGTCTGGCTGCCCCATGAACACAGGCGACCTGCTGGGATCCGGCACCATTTCGGGCCCAACCAAACCGGAACGCGGCTCATTGCTGGAACTCAGCTGGGGCGGGAAAGAACCGCTGACGCTAGACACCGGCGAAACCCGCAGTTTTATCGAAGATGGTGACACCATGACTCTGACCGGCGCGGCCAAGGGCGACGGCTACACCATCGGCTTCGGCGATTGCGTGGGCACTGTGCTGCCAGCGTTAAGCGACCCTTATGCGCGCTGATTGATGTTTGGGCTCGACCATATCCAGATCGCGCTTCCCGAAGGTGGCGAATCCACCGCCCGGAAATTCTGGTGCGATGCTCTGGGGTTGAGCGAACTGCAAAAGCCCGAAGCCCTGCGCGCGCGTGGTGGCCTCTGGCTGGCGCTGGGTCAGTGCGAACTTCACTTGGGTGTCGAGAAAGACTTCTCACCAGCCCGCAAAGCCCATCCGGGTTTCGCCGTCGATGATCTGGAGGCGATCGCCGCTCAGATCGAAAGTTACGGTCAGAAATTGCGCTGGGACACAACACTAAATGACCGCCGCCGGTTTTTCACCGAAGACCCTTTCGGAAACCGGCTCGAGTTTTTGCAAAAGGATTGAGAAATGGCCAAGGCATTCGCGTCCCAGGGGGACATGTCGGAAAAGAAAATCAGCTTCACCGAGGTGGGCGAAGGGCTTTACGCCTTCACCGCCGAAGGCGACCCAAACTCGGGCGTGATCATCGGCGATGACAGCGTGATGATTGTCGAGGCGCAGGCGACCCCGCGTCTGGCCAACAAGGTGATCGAATGCGTGCGCTCGGTCACGGACAAGCCGATCACCCATGTGGCGCTAACGCATTACCACGCTGTTCGTGTGCTCGGCGCCAGCGCTTTTGGCGCGCAGCAAATCCTGATGTCGGACATGGCTCGCGCCATGGTTGTTGAACGGGGTCAGGAGGATTGGGACAGCGAATTCCAACGCTTCCCCCGCCTGTTCGAAGGGCATGAGAGCATCCCGGGCCTCACATGGCCCACCACCACATTCAGCGACACCATGACCGTTTATCTGGGCAACCGCCGGATCGACCTGATGCATCTGGGCCGCGCCCATACGGCAGGCGATATCGTCATCCATGTGCCCGATCAGAATGTCATGTTCACCGGTGATATCGTCGAATACCACTCGGCATGCTATTGCGGCGACGGGCATTTCAGCGACTGGGGCGATACGCTGGATGAGATCAAGTGGTTTGACGTGGACGCTATCGCTCCGGGACGCGGCGACGCATTGGTCGGTAAGGACATGGTCAATGCGGCAATCGAGAACACTCGCGATTTCGTAGAAAGCACCTATCGCCCGGCGGCCAAGGTCGCAGCGCGCGGTGGCAGCCTGAAAGAAGCATGGGACGCGGTTCGCGCCGAATGCGACCCCAAATTCGCCGATTACGCAATCTACGAACATTGCCTGCCGTTCAACGTGGCCCGCGCCTATGATGAGGCGCGCGGCATCGACACACCCCGTATCTGGACCGCCCAGCGCGATCTGGAGATGTGGGAGGCCCTGCAGGGCTAAGATTTCCGGGCCGAATTTGATCCAGATCGTGGCGGCCCGGATTTGACGGTGAAACTCTAACGCGAGACCTCCGGCGCAACTGTGCCGGAGAACAGATGCGGTGCGCCCGATGCGCCAGAAATGGGAGAGAGAGAGTGAACAAGATCTTTGAAGTTCCACTTTATGCTTACGAGGCCAGCCCGGACCAATCCGCGCCCGCGCCCGTGCGCCACAAGGTCATCGTTGTCGGGGCCGGTCCGGTGGGTCTGGCCGCCGCCATTGATCTGGCCCAGCAAGGCGTCGAGGTGCTGGTGCTGGACGACAATGACAAAGTCAGCTTCGGCAGCCGCGCCATTTGCTTTGCCAAACGCCCGCTGGAAATCCTCGACCGTCTGGGCTGCGGACAGCCGATGGTGGACAAGGGTGTTCTTTGGAATAAGGGCAAAGTGTTCTTCGACGAACGTCAGGTCTATGAGTTCGACCTGCAGCCCGACAGCGGCGATCAGCGCCCGGCCTTCATCAACCTGCAGCAATACTATTTCGAGCAGTTTCTGGTCGACCGCGTGCGCGAATTGCAGGCTCAGGGCGCTCCGATCAAAATCCGCGGCCGCAACAAGGTTGAAGCAGTCGGAACCCACCCTGATCACGTCAAGCTTGAGGTCGAAACGCCCGAGGGTTCGTACACCATCGAGGCGGATTGGGTGATCGCCTGCGACGGCGCGGGCTCACCTATGCGCGCCATGATGGGCAAGGATTTCGTGGGCCGCGTGTTCGAGGACAACTTCCTGATCGCCGATGTGATCATGGAGGCCGATTTCCCCTCGGAACGCTGGTTCTGGTTCGATCCGCCCTTCAACAAAGGCCAATCGGCGCTGCTGCACAAGCAACCCGATGGCGTCTGGCGCATTGATCTGCAACTGGGTTGGGATATCGACAAAGAGCGCGAAAAGCGCCCGGAAAACGTAATCCCGCGCCTCAAGGCCATGCTGGGTGAGGACGTCAATTTCGAACTGGAATGGGTCAGCATCTACACCTTCCAGTGCCGCCGGATGGAGCAATTCCGCCACGGCCGAGTGATCTTTGCAGGCGACAGCGCGCATCAGGTCAGCCCGTTTGGTGCACGGGGTGCAAACTCTGGCGTTCAGGACACCGACAACCTGTGCTGGAAGCTGAAACTGGTGATTGACGGCAAAGCGCCAGAGTCGCTGCTGGGCAGCTACGATCAGGAACGCATTCACGGCGCGGACGAGAATATCCTGAACTCGACCCGCTCGACCGATTTCATCACCCCGAAATCGCAGATGTCCCGCATCCTGCGCGATGCGGTATTGGACCTGAGTGAACATTATGATTTTGCCCGACCGATGGTGAATTCAGGTCGGCTCAGCGTGCCTTGCGTCTATGACGGCTCGCCACTGAATTCGGCGGACGCGTTGAACGGACCATTGCAGACGCGCCCCGGAGCGTCCTGTCCCGATGCGCCTTTGGGTGATGACTTTCTGCTGCCTAAACTGGCTGGACAGTTCACGCTGTTGACCATCGACGCCGATGCGCCGGATGAGATCGAGGTCGATGGGATCACCGTCAAACGCCTGGCACTCTCGGTCAAAGACGACCCGACCCTGACGCTGAAGCGCCGCTATCTGGGCGATGCGACCGGAGCAGTCTACCTGATCCGTCCCGATCAGCACGTGGCCGCCCGCCGCGACACTTACGAAGAAAACGCATTCCGGCACGCGGTGCGCCGCGCCACAGGCAAGGAGTAAGCGACATGGCCGATCTGATCCTCTCACCCAACCTGACCCAGGCCGACGATTTCTATGCCGATTTGGTGGCGGCCCATGAAGGGCTTGAGAAATCCGAAAGCGATGCGTTCAACGCACGCCTCGTGCTGGTACTGGCGAACCACATTGGCGACAATGCAATCTTGAAGCAGGCGCTTGAGGCCGCAACGCTGAAACAGGAGTAAGCCTCATGAAAATCGATCAAATTCACCACGTCGCCTATCGCTGCAAGGATGCGAAAGAGACGGTGGAATGGTACGGCAAGATGCTGAACATGGACTTCATTCTGGCGATTGCCGAAGACCATGTGCCCTCGACCCACGAGCCCGACCCTTACATGCACCTGTTCCTGGATGCTGGAAACGGAAACGTGCTGGCGTTTTTTGAACTGCCAACCAAGCCGGAGATGGGGCGCGATCCCAACACGCCGATTTGGGTGCAGCACATCGCCTTCAAGGTGAAGGACCGCGATGAGTTGATCGCGTTCAAGGACCACCTCGAAGCCAACGGGGTCGAAGTTCTGGGTGTCACGGATCATTCGATCTTTCACTCGATCTATTTCTTCGACCCAAACGGCCACCGCGTTGAACTGGCTTGCCCCGACCCCGAGGAAGAGGCCATGCTGGCCCGGCTGGATTCGGTGAAATGGGATATGCTCGAAGAATGGTCGCGCACCAAACGAGCCCCTCAGCATGCCGACTGGCTGCATGCCAAGGAACTAAGCAAAGGCTGACCATCATATGTCCGAAGTGGTTCTGTTTGACTACTGGCGCTCGTCCGCCAGTTACCGGGTGCGGATTGCGCTCAATTTAGCCGGGATCACCTATCGCCCGGTCATCGTTGATCTGGTGAACGGGGCGCATCGCGCCTCGGATCATTTGGAACGCAACCCGCAGGGTTTGGTCCCGGTGCTGGATATCGATGGGGTTCGATTAACCCAATCGCTGGCGATCATCGATTATCTGGATGAAACCCGCGATCTGGGCCTGCTGCCAACCGATCCGACCAAGCGAGCCGCGGCGCGGGCATTGGCGCACAGCATCGCGGTGGATATCCATCCGGTCTGCAACCTGTCGGTTGCCAAACATGCCACCGCGCTTAGCAATGGCACAGGCGACATGCCCGGCGACTGGATGCGCCACTTCATCCGGCCGGGTCTGCTGGCGTTTGAATCGCTGCTGAGCGGCTTTGATCAATCCCCGTTCTGCACCGGAGACACCCCCGGTCTGGCCGATATCTGCCTGATCCCACAGCTTTATAATGCGCGCCGGTGGGAAGTTGATCTATCCGACATGCCACGCCTGACAGCAGTCGAGACCGTCTGCGCCGAGCATTCCGCCTTTGCCGCAGCCCATCCCGATCTGCACACTCCGCTCTGAACCGGTGCACAGGGTCTGTTTGGCAGTGTGGGTGCACAAATCCTCGCGCCGCCCTTATGTTTCTGTACAACGTCAGACGGAGACCCCCATGCCCGAGATCACCGGCTACCACGCCCATGTCTATTTCGACGCCGACACACATGAAACGGCGCAGCAGGTCTGCGAGGAGGCCGCGCGGCTGTTCCCCAGCGTGCAGATGGGCCGCATGCATGCGCACAACGTTGGCCCTCATCCGCGTTGGAGTTGCCAGCTGGGCTTTCCCGCCGAAGCCTTTGATCAGGTCTTTCCCTGGCTGATCCTGAACCGGCAAGGGCTGACCATCTTTACGCATCCAGAAACCGGCGATCACTTGGCCGATCACCGGGATCGCGCCATTTGGATGGGCGAGATGCTGGATCTTGATCTGTCGATCTTCGATTAACCCAGCTCCCGCGCCCGGTCGCGCAAGATGAACTTCTGAATTTTCCCCGTCGACGTTTTCGGCAACGCACCGAAAACAACCGTCTTGGGCGCTTTGAAGTGGGCCATATGATCCCGGCAGAAAGTGATGATATCCGCCTCATTCGCCTCTGCCTGCGGTTTCAATTCAACAAATGCGCACGGCGTTTCACCCCATTTCTCATCCGGGCGGGCCACCACCGCTGCCTCCATCACAGCCGGGTGTTTATAAAGCGTGTCTTCGACCTCAACGGATGAGATATTCTCGCCGCCCGAGATGATGATATCCTTGGACCGATCCTTCAGCGCGATATATCCGTCCGGGTGCATCACGCCCAGATCGCCTGAAGCAAACCAACCGCCTTTGAAGGCCTTGTCCGTCGCCTCGGCGTTCTTGAGATAGCCCTTCATCACGATGTTACCCTGCATGAAAATCTCGCCCATGGTTTCGCCATCCGAAGGCACGGGCTCCATCGTCTCGGGGTCAGCCACCATCAGGCCGGACAGGGCGACATATTTCACCCCCTGACGCACCTTCAGCGCAGCGCGGTCTTCTGCGCCCTTCTCGTTCCATTCGTCCTTCCAGGCGCAGACGACAGACGGGCCATAGGTCTCGGTCAGACCATAGACATGGGTAACCTCGACCCCCATCCCTTCCATCGCTTCGATCACCTTTGCAGGCGGCGGAGCACCAGCGGTCATCGCCCTGATCTGCTGCGTGAAATCCCTGAGGTGATCCGGCGCGTTGGCCAGCATGTTCAGCACAATCGGCGCGCCGCAGAAATGGGTTACGCCCTCTTCACGGAACGCGCGATAGATGGGTTCTTCGCGCACGGCGCGCAGACAGACGGAGGTGCCCGCATTTGCCGCCATGGTCCACGGGAAGCACCAGCCATTGCAGTGGAACATCGGCAGCGTCCACAAATAGACCGAATGCTGCGGCATCCCCCATGTCAAAATGTTCGACGTCGCGTTCAGCGCCGCGCCGCGGTGGTGATAGACCACACCCTTGGGGTTGCCTGTTGTGCCCGAGGTATAGTTCAGCGCGATCGCGTCCCATTCATCTGCGGGCAAAGACCAATCGAACTCCGGATCGCCCTCGGCCAGCAGCCCCTCATAGGTCAAATCGCCCAACCGTTCGCCACCGTCAAAGCTGGCATCTTCGATATCGATCATCAGAATGTCATGATCCACCTGCCCTAACGCCTGCTTCACAACGCCTGAAAACTCGGGATCAACCAGCAGAACCTTGGCTTCGGCATGGTTCAGAATAAAGGCGATGATCGGCGCATCGAGCCGCGTGTTAATCGCGTTCAGCACTGCGCCCGCCATGGGCACGCCAAAATGCGCCTCATAAAGCTCGGGAATATTGGCCGCGATGATCGACACCGAATCTCCCACGCCCACGCCACGCGCAGTCAGCGCGCCGGCCAGTCGTCGGCTGCGCTCATAGGTATCAGCCCAGCTATACCGGCGCTCACCATACACCACGGATGGGTAATCCGGATACACTGCCGCCGTCCGCTCAAGATAGCTGAGCGGAGACAGAGGCGTGAAATTCGCAGGGGTTTTATCCAGATGTTGCTGGTAAATTGGTGTGGCTGTCATCCGGCGATCCTCCCAAACTCGACAGATTGGCGTATTGAGCACAAAGTTTACGCCAGAACAAACCCGTATTAATACGCGATTCTGGTACACTGGAGATATCCTATGGGCTAATCTGGCCCTACTTCACGCGCACCATTCGCGTTGATCTGCAGTATCACGTCACTTTGCGCCCACAGGGATGCTCTGATTCCCGTGCGCCCTATTTTGAAAGGACATGTCATGGACGGCACGTTCAACGAAAACGATCTTTCCCGCGTTGTCGAAGCTGACCGCGCCCACATCTGGCATCACCTGATCCAGCATAAGCCTTTTGAGACCAATGACCCCCGTATCATTGTCGAAGGCAAGGGGATGCGCGTTTGGGACCAGAAGGGCAAGGAGCATCTGGATGCTGTCTCTGGCGGGGTCTGGACTGTCAACGTCGGCTATGGTCGCGAATCCATCTGTAAGGCGGTTTATGACCAGCTGATGAAGCTGTGCTATTTCGCCAATACCGCAGGCTCGATCCCCGGTTCGAATTTCGCGGAAATGCTGATCGACAAGATGCCGGGCATGAGCCGCGTGTACTACACGAACTCGGGCTCCGAGGCGAACGAGAAGGCGTTCAAAATGATCCGCCAGATCGCGCACAAGAAGTACGGCGGCAAGAAGACCAAAATCCTGTATCGAGACCGCGACTACCACGGCTCGACCTTGGCGACGATGTCAGCAGGCGGTCAGGACGAGCGCACCGCGCAATACGGCCCCTTTGCACCCGATTTTGTGCGCGTTCCGCATTGCATGGAATACCGCAAGCACGAGCTGGACGGCGCACCGGGAGAGAACTTTGGTGAATGGGCTGCCAACCAGATCGAAGAGGTCATCCTGCGCGAAGGCCCCGACACCGTTGGCGCCCTGTGCCTTGAGCCGGTGACCGCAGGCGGTGGCGTCATCGAAGCGCCCGAAGGCTATTGGCCCCGCGTGCAGGAAATCTGCAAGAAATACGACGTGCTGCTGCACATTGACGAGGTTGTCTGCGGCGTTGGCCGGACCGGCACTTGGTTCGGATACCAGCAATACGGCATCAAACCTGACTTCGTGACCATGGCCAAGGGCGTTGCCTCGGGTTATGCCGCGATTGCCTGCATGGTAACCACCGAGGAAGTCTTTGACATGTTCAAGGACGACGCGTCAGACCCGATGAGCTATTTCCGCGATATCTCGACCTTTGGCGGCTGCACCGCCGGTCCGGCTGCGGCGGTTGAGAACATGCGCATCATTCAAGACGAAAACCTGCTGCAGAACTGCATCGACATGGGTGATCGTATGATGGGCAACCTGCAGGCACTGATGGAAAAGCACAAGGTTATCGGCGACGTGCGTGGCAAAGGCCTGTTCCTGGGTGCCGAACTGGTTGCGGATCGCGGTTCCAAAGAGCCGGTGGACGAAAAGCAGGCACAGGCCGTCGTGGCTGACTGTATGGCGCAGGGTGTTATCATCGGTGTTACCAACCGTTCGATCCCCAGCCGCAACAACACGCTATGCTTCTCGCCAGCGCTGATCGCAACAGCGGACGATATCGACCAGATCACAGACGCCGTAGACGGCGCGTTGGGGCGTGTCTTCGGCTGATCCTACAATACAAGCTACCCACTAGAGCACCGAAACCCGCCAAATTTTGGCGGGTTTCTTTTTCGGACATCTCCGTGGGTAAAGGCCGCTCGGGTCGGTGTAGAGCATCGACACTATTCTCGATTTAGCCAATACGTTTTCCGGCAGTGTTGATTGAGCGCTTCAATCCCAACTGAAACTGTCGTCAGACCGACCCGCCTGATTGCCCGCTATCCGGACAAGGTGTGCTTTCACTGCGATTGCGCGAAAGGTTGTTTCTTAGACTTTACAAACCGGCTGTTCCATCCTATCGCAAACCTACGCAGGGGAGTCCCGCCCAAGGGACTGAGAGGCTGATTGGGTGAGAACCCGGTGATGCGACCCTTTGAACCTGACCCAGTTGACACTGGCGTAGGAAGCTAAGGTCGCACAGCCCATTCTGGCTTGCGCAACCGGAACACAAGGCACGTTTTGCCTTTGCCTCCTCCCAAACTCTTCTGGTGTCTTTTTGAGACCTGAGCTTGAGGAGCGCCAAAGTGAACGTACCAAACCCAAAAATTACCACCGATGAAATGCCCGCATCGCGCAAAATCTACGTCGCTGGCGAGTTGCATTCCGACATCCGCGTACCGATGCGCGAAATTTCGACTCATCCGACAGCCGGTGAAGCTCCGCTGCCTGTCTATGACAGTTCAGGCCCTTACACCGATCCGAGAGTGCTGACGGACATTAGGCAGGGTCTGGCACCAGTGCGCGCCGAATGGATCAAGGCGCGCGGTGATGTCGAAAAATATGAAGGGCGCGAGATCACTGATGCCGATAACGGCTTTGTTCACATGGACAAGCTGACACCTGAATTTCCAGTCAAGACACGACCGCTGCG
Organism: Ruegeria sp. AN6; assembly: GCF_056540425.1. Classification (NCBI taxonomy): domain Bacteria; kingdom Pseudomonadati; phylum Pseudomonadota; class Alphaproteobacteria; order Rhodobacterales; family Roseobacteraceae; genus Ruegeria; species Ruegeria sp. AN6. The sequence continues at coordinate 48,544 of NZ_JBQFWR010000008.1, read as the reverse complement.
TGGTAAGGATGGGTTGGCTCCGACTCAATTGGCCTATGCACGGGCCGGGATCGTCACCCCAGAAATGGAGTTTGCGGCGATCCGCGAAAACCAGCTGCGCGAAACGTCACCTTGCCATCGGGACGGGAACGACTTTGGGGCCAATATCCCCGACTATGTGACGCCTGAATTTGTCCGCTCTGAAATTGCCGCAGGGCGTGCGATCATCCCGGCCAATATCAACCACCCAGAAACCGAACCGATGATCATCGGTCGAAACTTTTTGGTAAAGGTGAATGCCAATATGGGAACGTCCGCCGTGACCTCCAGCATGGAGGAAGAGGTCGACAAGATGGTCTGGGCCATCCGCTGGGGTGCCGATACGGTTATGGATCTCTCAACCGGGCGCAACATCCATAACACCCGCGAATGGATCATTCGCAATTCCCCAGTGCCGATCGGGACTGTCCCGATGTATCAGGCGCTGGAAAAGGTGAACGGTATTGCCGAGGATCTGACCTGGGAAGTCTTTCGCGATACTCTGATCGAGCAGGCCGAACAGGGCGTGGACTATTTCACCATCCACGCGGGTGTACGCCTGCATATGGTCCCCATGACGGTCAACCGTGTGACTGGCATTGTCTCGCGCGGCGGCTCGATCATGGCCAAGTGGTGCCTGCATCACCACAAGGAGTCGTTTCTTTATGAACACTTCGAAGAGATTTGCGACATCTGCCGTCGGTATGATGTGGCCTTCAGCTTGGGTGACGGGTTGCGCCCTGGCTCGATCGCCGACGCCAATGATGAGGCGCAATTTGCTGAGCTAGAGACCTTGGGTGAGCTGACGAAAATTGCCTGGGCCAAAGACTGCCAGGTGATGATCGAAGGGCCGGGCCATGTGGCCATGCACACGATCAAGGAGAACATGGATAAGCAGTTGGAATGCTGCCACGAAGCGCCTTTCTATACGCTTGGGCCGCTTACCACCGATATCGCGCCGGGTTATGATCACATCACGAGCGGTATTGGCGCTGCGATGATCGGTTGGTTCGGTTGCGCCATGCTATGCTACGTCACGCCCAAAGAGCATCTGGGCCTACCAGACCGCGATGACGTCAAAACTGGAGTGATCACATACAAAATCGCCGCGCATGCTGCCGATCTGGCCAAAGGGCTGCCTGGCGCACAGCGACGCGATGATGCGCTAAGCCGGGCGCGGTTCGAATTCCGCTGGGAGGACCAGTTCAACCTGTCGCTTGATCCTGACACTGCACGCGATTTTCATGACCAGACCTTGCCCAAACAGGCCCATAAAGTAGCGCATTTCTGCTCCATGTGCGGGCCTAAGTTCTGCTCGATGCGGATTTCCCATGACATCCGTGCCGAAGCGCAAAGAGAGGGGATGGAGGCCATGGCTGCAAAATACCGCGAGGGGGGCGATCTTTATATGCCCGTCGAGGAACCGAGCGAATGATTACGATCGCGGGGGCCGGTCTCGCCGGCCTCACCTCAGCCTTGGAGCTTGCGCGGGCGGGGGTCCGGGTACGCGTGTACGAAGCCCGCACCGAGATCGGAGATGGGAGCGTTTCCCGGTTCGCCGGTGGCATGTTGGCTCCGTGGTGCGAACGTGAAAATGCCGAGGAAGAAGTTATCACTCTTGGTGCGGGGGCGGCTGATTGGTGGGCGGACATCACACCCGTCACCCGTCATGGTACGTTGGTGGTCGCCCCGGCCCGCGACAGGGCAGAGTTGACGCGCTTTGCCCGGCGCACCTTCGGGTATCGTGAGATGGACGTCGCTGACATCAGCGCCTTGGAACCGTCTTTAGCAGGCCGGTTTTCGCACGGGTTGTTTTATGAATCCGAGGCCCACCTGGATCCGCGACGCGCCCTGCGGGATCTGGCCGAGGCAGCGCAGGCTCTGGGTGTTGAGATCCTTCTTGGAACCAAAGCACCGGGGCATGTCGATCTGGATTGCACAGGTATTCAAGCCGCTCTGTCCGATCTGCGCCCAGTGCGCGGTGAGATGGCGATACTGCATTGCCCGGAGGTCACGATCAGCCGAACCATCCGCCTATTGCATCCGCGCATTCCGCTCTACCTCGTCCCGCGTGGGGACAACCACTTTATGATCGGCGGCACAATGATCGAAAGCTCGTCCGAGCGTCCGGTAACCCTGCGTTCGCTTTCCGAACTACTTGCTGCGGCCTTTGCCATCCACCCTGGTTTCGCAGAAGCCAGCGTCATAGAGACCGGTAGCGGGTTACGCCCGGCCTTTCCTGACAACCTTCCTCGCGTTGTTCAGTTTGGCGACACTCTGCATCTGAACGGTCTTTATCGTCACGGCTTCCTTCTGGCCCCGGCAATGGCGGCCAGGGTGGTCCAACATCTCATTCCGGAGACGAAACATGCACATCACTGTGAATGCCAAAGCGCATGAAGTATCTGCCGAAACGCTGGACGCTGCGCTTGTCGAGCTTGGCTTTATCAGCCCCGCCATCGCGACGGCGCTAAATGGCCAGTTTGTACCGGCGTCTGCGCGCAGCGTAACCGTGTTGAACATAGGCGACCGGCTGGAAGTTTTGGCCCCGATGCAAGGGGGCTGACATGAAAATCTACGATGTCGATATTACGGTGCCTATGTTTCTAGGCACTGCGCAATACCCATCTCCCGCAATTCTGCACCAAGCGATCCGCGCCAGTGGTTGCGAGGTGGTCACTGTCAGCCTGCGTCGCGAAACAGCGGATGGGACAGGCGCAGGGTTCTGGGACATGCTACGTGCAACGGGTGCCCACATCCTGCCCAACACTGCCGGGTGCCATTCGGTGCAAGAGGCCGTGACAACCGGACAAATGGCTCGTGAACTTTTTGCAACCGATTGGATCAAGCTGGAGGTGATTGGCCACGCGGATAATCTTCAGCCGGATGTCTTCGCCTTGGTCGAAGCCGCACGTATTCTGACGACCGATGGTTTCAAAGTTTTCCCATACATGACGGATGACCTGATTGTGGGTGAGAAGCTGCTGGAAGCGGGATGCGAAGTCCTAATGCCTTGGGGAGCGCCCATCGGTTCAGGCCAAGGGTTGCGCACGCCTGATGCTCTGCGGACGATGCGTGCGCATTTTCCGGATGTTCCTCTGATCGTCGATGCCGGAATCGGACGACCCTCTGATGCGGTACAGGCCATGGAATTGGGTATGGATGCGATCCTGCTCAATACCGCGGTGGCCAAGGCGGGCGATCCCGTCGGCATGGCACGAGCCATGGCCCTGGCGGTCGAGGCCGGGCGTGCGGGTTTTATCTCTGATCCAATTGATCGGAGAGATGTGGCCGTGCCTTCCACTCCCGTACTCGGCCTCGCGGAGTTGATGTGATGGAACGGTTCTATCTGATCACGGGCCATGTGGGGCGGTTGGAACTGTTGGTGCCTCAGGGCGTGAAGCTTGTGCAATTGCGCATCAAGGATACGCCAGAGCCCGAAGTTCGTCGTCAGATCGCCCGAGCCCGCGACATCTGTGCCGTCCATCAAGCCCAACTTGTGGTGAATGACTACTGGCAGGTGGCCTTGGATCTCAATTGTAACTTTGTCCACCTAGGGCAGGAGGATATGGACACTGCCGATTTTGCGGCCCTTCGTCGTGCGGGCGTGCGTATTGGACTCTCCACTCATGACGAAGCCGAACTTGACCGTGCCTTATCCTCCGATCCAGCCTATGTGGCGCTTGGCCCGGTCTATTCGACTCTACTGAAAAAAATGAAATGGAAGCCGCAGGGATTGGACCGTGTGACCCGATGGAAAACAAGGGCCGGAACCGTCCCGTTAGTCGCAATTGGCGGGCTGACCCCAGAGCGTGCGTCCGGTGTTTTTGCCGCCGGTGCGGATAGTGCCGCCGTGGTGACAGACATTCAAAGGTCCGCCGACCCCGAAGCCCGCACGCGCGAATGGTTGCGGGTGTGCAACACATGAGCAGGTATGCCCGCCAGATGCAGTTGCCCGAAATCGGCGAGGCCGGTCAGACCAGATTGGGCAAAGCACATGTCGCGGTCGTCGGGGCTGGCGGGTTAGGCTGCCCTGTCCTGCAATACCTGGTGGGCGCAGGCATTGGGAAGATCTCGATCTTTGATCCGGATGAGGTCGAAGAAAGCAACCTGCACCGCCAACCACTTTATGGCATGCCGGATATCGGCAAGCCTAAAGCACTTGCCGCGCGCGATGCTCTGCGCGCGCTCAATCCACAGGTGGAAGTTTCAGCAAATGTAGAGTCGATCGGCCCAACTAGAGCACCAGAGATCGCAGCCAAGGCGGATCTAGTGATCGACGCGGCGGACAGTTTCGCGGCCTCATATATCTTGTCAGATGCCTGTCTGGTTGAAGATACGCCGCTCGTCTCAGCAAGCGTTCTGGGGCAAACCGGATATGTCGGCGGGTTTTGCGGGGGCGCACCGTCTCTACGTGCCGTGTTCCCTGAATTGCCCGCAACCGGAGCGACCTGCGCAACTGCAGGTGTGCTGGGGCCCGTGGTAGGCGTCATCGGCGCATTGCAGGCACAGATCGCGATCAAAGTCCTTTTGGGTACACAGCCAGCATTAGGGCAGATGATAACAGCAGATCTTTCTGGAATGCATTTTGGTGGGTTCAGCTTTCTGGGTAACCCAGAACCCGAAACTGCAATCCCTTTCATCGCAGAACCGATGTTGCAATGTTCTGACCTGATCATTGAACTGAGGAGCCATCACGAAGCACCTAAGAAAATCCGCCCAGAAGCTGAGCGCATTTCCGAAGCCGAGTTGCGCGATCAGTTTCCGTTTTCAAGGCAAAGGGTAGTCTTGTGCTGCCAAAGCGGATTACGAGCTTGGCGGGCGGCAAAGGGCTTGCAGGCGCAGGGTGAAACCAACCTCGCTTTGTTGGCTGCGAGGGCCTGTAAATGAAGCCGATCATGATAATCGGCGGAACCGACAGTAGCGGGGGCGCAGGCCTGATCCGAGATGCCTGGGTGGCCCAAAAACTTGGATGTCAGGTCCTTCCCATTGTCACGGCGGTGACCGCTCAATCAGATGATATGGTGTTCAATACCCAGCTCATATCGACGGAAATGATCGCCAGCCAGATCAAAGCCGCATTGGCCACAACCGCTCCTGCTGCCATCAAGATCGGCATGCTTGGCAATGAAGAAATTGCTGATGCGGTTGGCAACGCCATCCAAAGGCAATCGTGCCCCATTGTCCTGGACCCGGTGCTAAAATCCAGCTCGGGGCGTCAGCTCATGTTGGGTCAGTTTCCCAGAACGCTGCTGTCGCAGGCCCAGCTTGTCACCCCGAACCTACTCGAAGCGGCAGCGCTCTCAGGATATCCCGTGGCGGAGACCGACGACCAGATCGCGGCACAGGCAGATTGGCTTTTGTCCGATGGAGCACAGGCCGTGTTGATCAAGGGAGGCCATGCATCGGGTGAGACCTCCGTCGATCATCTGTACACACTTGCAGAGCAGAATATCCTGACGGCACCGAGGCTCGAAGTAGCAACGATGCGCGGCACAGGCTGCGCGATGGCCACGGCGATCGCCTGCGGCCTGATCCAGGGGAACGATCTTCTTTTAGCATGTAAGAGGGCAAAATCATTCGTCCATAACTACCTCCGCGAGGCAATCAACATCTGATATCTTCGATACCGGTTTTGCCAAAACGGACATTCGGCCTCGACACAGCACCAGCCACTTTGGAACTCATTCCCGAAATTTGTTGCTGCTGTGTAAGCGGGCTTTCGATCATCTGAAATAAGATAGAAATCGAATCCAGTCGAAGCCCAATAGCTACGCATCTGCTGGACAGGCCCGACCGGCAGAACTACCGTAGCGGCAAAATGATCCAACAGGAGGATTCACTCGGATGTCCAAGACACTCACGATCGCGGCAAGTACGGTTCTGTTTCTCTCGACGGCAGCATATGCGCAGGACCAATGCGCCGCTGGCAAGACACTGACAGACGGCAAATTCACCATCGCAACAGGCAACCCTGCCTATTACCCTTGGGTACTTGATGACGCGCCCGAAAGTGGCGAGGGGTTCGAGGCAGCCGTTGCTTATGCCGTGGCTGAAGAAATGGGGTTCGCAGCTGATGATGTGGTCTGGGTCCGCTCGTCCTTCGACGAGGCGATCCAACCTGGCGCCAAGGAATTCGACGTCAACATGCAGCAATATTCGATCACGCCCGAACGGGATCAGGTGGTTGATTTCTCTGCCCCTTACTACACCGCCCCGATGGCGGTTCTAGTCAGCCCCAATTCAACCGAAACTGCCCCAACGCTCGAAGCGTTGAAAGGTCTGCAATGGGGGGCTGTTGGGTCCACCACGGCGGTTCCGAAACTGGCCAGCATCATCCAGCCCGACAGCGATCCGCTGCTTTATGGCGACAATGCGGATGTGAACGCCGCGATGACGGCCAACCAGATCGATGCGGCGCTGTTCGACCTGCCCACCGCCCTGTTCCTCAGCGCGGTTATGATCGAAGGCTCGAAAGTCATCGGTCAGTTCCCGGCGGATGAAAATGACAACCCCGATCATTTCGGCATGCTGATGGAAGAAGGCAACCCGCTAAAAGCCTGCGTGGACGAGGCGCTGGCAGCACTCGCAGCAAACGGCAAATTGGCCGAGATCGAAGCCGTATGGCTGCAGGACACCACCGGTGTCCCTCTGATCAAGTAACATGGCAGATCACAAGGCGGCGGGGATGACCCGCCGCGAACGGTACGAGGCGCACCAACGGCGCAGGTCGTTGGTGATCGCCACGATAAGTACGGTCACAGTTGTGGCCGCGATTTACTTTCTGGTGCCGTTGGCGCCGGGCTGGTCGAAGGTTCAGCAGAGCTTTTTCAACGGCGAGACATTGGTCAAAACCTTCCCGAAACTGCTTGAGGCGTTTCGGATCAACGTGATGATCTTTTTGTGGTCCGCACCGGCCATCGCGGTGCTTGGGCTGCTGATCGCATTGGCGCGGGATGCCAAATCCCCCGCCCTGTTTCCTCTGCGCATCTTTGGCGCGGCGTTCACCGACATTTTCCGCGGCGTGCCAGTGATCCTGACGGTCTATCTGATCGGCTTCGGTATTCCGGGGCTAGGCCTGCCGCGTCCATGGAATTCGCCTTACATCTGGGGCTCGCTGGCGCTGATCCTGACCTATTCGGCCTATGTGGCCGAAATCTTCCGTTCCGGCATCGACAGCGTTCATCACAGCCAGCGCGCCGCAGCTTTGTCGCTAGGCCTGACAGAGCGGCAAGTGATGCGCGACGTGGTGTTACCGCAGGCCATCCGCAACGTGGTGCCATCACAGATGAACATGCTGATTGCTCTGCAAAAGGACGTCTCGCTGCTCAGCTTCATCGGTCCGGTCGAAATCTTCCGTCAGGCCGGGGTGTTCAAATCACTGCTGGCGAATTTCACCCCTTATGTGGGGGCCGCGATTATCTTCCTGATCGTCACCATTCCGGCCACCCGCTACGCCGATCACCTGATGGCCCGCCAAATGCGAGAGAGGCGCTGATGCCAAAACTGGAACTTCAGGGCGTAGTGAAACGCTTTGGCGACCGCACGGTCTGTGACGGGATCAACCTGACCGTTGATGAGGGCCAAATGGTCTGCCTGATCGGCGCATCCGGGTCGGGCAAGTCCACCCTGTTGCGCTGCATCAACCTGCTGGAACCCATCGAAGACGGCGCGATCTTTCTGGATGGCGAGGATATCTCGATCCCCGGTCTGAACCCGCAATCGGTGCGCGCCCGGATCGGGATTGTGTTCCAAAGCTTCAACCTGTTTCCGCATATGACCGCGCTGGAAAATGTCATGCTTGCCCCGCGCCGGGTGCGCGGGCTGACGCGCGCCGAATTGCAGCCCGAGGTCGAGGCGCTCTTCGCCCGGTTCGGACTGGCCGACCGGATGCATAATTATCCCGACCAGTTGTCGGGCGGTCAGCAGCAGCGCGTCGCCATCGTGCGCGCCTTGGCCATGCAGCCCGAGGTCATGCTGTTTGATGAGATCACATCGGCCCTCGACCCGCAACTGGTGGGCGAGGTGCTGGATGTTCTGCTGATGCTGAAGAAACAGGGCATGACGATGGTGATGGCCACGCATGAAATGGGCTTTGCCCGCGAGGCCGCCGATAAGATCTGTTTCCTCGACAGCGGTCGGATCATCGAAGAAGGCCCGCCCGAAGCGGTGTTCGACCACCCCTCGCACCAGACCACGCAGGCCTTTTTGGCGCGGGCGTTGAAGTAAGCGCCCGGGCTCTGAATCCCTGACGATCTGGCCCTCAAGGACTCGACTCTTTGAGGGTCAAGAACATATAAGAACAAATGTAGAACATTTGGGGGTTTATATGTTCGGCGGGATGCAGCGCCGCATCGTTTCACTCTGGTTTCCCCGGCTGGCAAGCGACCGGGCTTTGCGGCTGCGCCCGGTGGATGGCCCGTTTGTTCTGACGCTGAAACAGAATAATGCAAACCGGGTGTATTGCCTGAATGTGCAGGCACAGCGGCAAGGCCTGCACAGCGGCATGCCCTATTCCGATGCCCGCGCCTTTTGCCCCGATCTGCAAAGCCATCCTGCCGACCCGCAGGGGGATCAGCGGTTTCTGCACGCCCTGCGCCGCTGGGCCACGCGCTATTGCCCCTGGGTCGGGCTCGAGGGTGAGGATGGGTTGGTTCTGGACATCACAGGATCGGCGCATCTTGCGGGCGGGGAAGAGATGATGCTGACCGACATGCGCAGGCGTCTGGCCCGCGCCGGGCTGGCGGTTCAGATCGGTCTGGCCCCAACACGCGGCGCGGCCTGGGCCCTGGCGCATTACGGCGAAGGGGTCGCGACCCAGGATACGCTGAAAGCGATCCGCACCTTGCCGGTGGCAGCGCTGCGGCTGGATGAGGATACCTCGGTCGCGCTGCAACGGCTGGGACTGCGTCGGATTGGTGAGCTGGCGCAAACCCCGCGCGCGCCATTGACGCGCCGGTTTGGCCCCGAGGTGCTGATGCGTCTGGATCAGGCACTGGGGGACCAACCCGAACAGATCACACCGCTGGCCAATCCGCCCCATTACGGCGTGCGCATGACTCTGCCCGAGCCCATTGGGCTGCTGTCCGACATGATGGCCGGGGCGGAACGGCTGCTGGAACGGCTCTGCGACAAGCTGAAAGCACAGGAAATGGGCGCGCGCAAGCTGTGCATGACCTTGCGCCGGGTGGATCAGGATCACCAGCAGGTCGAGCTGCGCCTAGCCCGCCCTCTGCGTGACCCGTACCGCATCCTCCCCCTGTTCGAACGTGGATTGGCCGAGGTGGATGCAGGCTTTGGCGTCGATCAGCTGCGGCTCGAGGCCACGCTGGTGGAACCCCTGCCTGTGCGCCAGATCAGCCGCGCCGCAAGCCGGGACAAAGATCAGTTGGACGACCTGATCACCCGCATCGGCACCCGCATCGGGCTGGAACAAATCCACCGCCTGCTGCCCGCGCAAAGCCATATCCCCGAACGCAGCTTTATCATCTCGCCCGCCGCCTATTCCGACCCTGCAGGCGGGTGGGTCGCCCTGCGTCCGCGCCCCCTGCAGCTGTTTCCGCCGGAACCCATCGCCGGATCGGGCCCGCACCCGCCGCGCCGCTTTCGCTGGCGGCGGATGTCGCTGACCACGGGCCGCTCAACCGGCCCCGAACGCATCTGCCCCGAATGGTGGCTCGAGGATGAGAACTGGCGCACGGGCCTGCGCGATTACTGGCAGGTCGAAACCTGGCAGGGGCGGCGATTGTGGCTGTATTATACGCCGCAAAATCCGGGATGGTTCGTGCATGGGGAATTCGCATGAGCAAACCGAACCCGCCCAGCTCACACGCGCAGGACCCCGGCTATGCCGAGCTGGGCGTGACCACCAATTTCACCTTCCTGACCGGAGCCTCACACCCAGAAGAGCTGGTGACCCGCGCGGCAGAGCTGGGCCTGAAGGCCATCGCGATCACCGACCGGAACTCTCTGGCCGGGGTGGTCCGGGGCTGGAGCGCATTGAAAGAGCTGCGGCGCGAGGCGGAAGGCGCGGTTCAGATCCGCTCGCAACACCGCCTCGATTCCTCGTCCCGGCAAGAGATCGGGCATGTGCAGCCGATCGATAAACCGGATGTGCCCGCCTTGCCTAAGCTGATCGTTGGCTGCCGTCTGGTTCTGCGCGACAGCGCGGTACACTGGCTGGCCCTGCCCCGCGACCGCGCCGCCTATCAGCGGCTGACCCGGTTGCTGACGCTGGGCAAGCGACGGGCCGAGAAAGGGGAATGCCATCTGGACCTGAAAGACATGCTGGCGGCCTGTCAGGGGATGATCCTGATCGCGCTGCCTCAGGCAGGGTTGAAACAGGCCATCCCCGACATTCAGACCGTCCGGCGGCAATTCCCCAATGCGGTCTTTCTGGGGGCGGTGCCGCGTTATGACGGCAGTGATCGGGCCTATCTGGCGGCCTGTGCGCAGGCGGCGCTGCGGGCCTCGGCCCCCATGGTGGCGGTAGGCGATGTGCTGATGCACCGTGGCAGCCGCCGCCAACTGGCCGATGTGCTGACCTGCATGCGCGAACACATCACGATTGACCAGATCGGCACCCGCGCCCTGCCCAATGCCGAACGGCGGCTGAAAGGCTATGCGGATATGGCCCGGCTGTTTCAGGACCACCCCGGCGCGCTGCGCCGCACGCTGGAAATCGCCGACCGCTGCAGCTTTGACTTAACTGAGTTGTCTTATGAATACCCCGACGAGATCGCCAGTACCGAAACCCCGCTGGCGCGATTGGAACGTTTGGCCCGCCAGGGGCTGAAACGACGCTATCCCGATGGGCCGTCTGAGAGGGCCATCAGCCTGATGAAAAAGGAACTGGCCCTAGTCGCCGATCTGGATTTCCCGGCCTATTTCCTGACCGTGCATGACATTGTGCAATTCGCCCGCTCGCAGGGCATTCTGTGTCAGGGGCGCGGCTCGGCCGCCAATTCGATCCTGTGTTATCTGCTGGGCATCACCGATGTCAGTCCCGACATGATCGCCATGGTGTTCGAGCGTTTTGTCTCGAAATACCGGGGCGAGCCGCCGGATATCGACGTGGATTTCGAACACGAGCGGCGCGAAGAGGTAATCCAGTGGATTTACGAGAAATATGGCCGCCACCGCGCGGGCCTCTGTGCCACGGTCATCCATTTCCGATCCCGCGCGGCAATCCGCGAGGTGGGCAAGGTGATGGGCCTGTCTCAGGACGTCACCGCAGGCCTGTCCGGCCAGATCTGGGGGATGAGCAATGGCGGCGTTGATGCCGAGAGGCTGCAGGAACTGGGCCTCGACCTCAAGGACCGACGCCTGATGCAGACGGTTCGCCTGATTGGCGAGATCATCGGCTTTCCGCGCCACCTGTCGCAACATGTGGGCGGGTTCGTCATCACCAAAGGGCGGCTGGATGAGCTGTGCCCGATTGAAAACGCCGCGATGGAAGATCGCACCGTGATCGAGTGGGACAAGGACGACATCGATGCGCTTGGCATTCTGAAGGTGGATATATTGGGGCTGGGGATGCTCAGCTGCATCCGCAAGGCGTTTGACCTGATGCAGCAACACAACAGCGAAACCCTCAGCATCGCCACCGTCCCGCAAGAGGATACGGCGACTTATGACATGCTGTGCGCCGCTGATGCGGTGGGCGTGTTTCAGGTCGAAAGCCGGGCACAGATGAATTTCCTGCCCCGGATGAGGCCGCGCGAGTTCTATGATCTGGTGATCGAGGTTGCCATCGTCCGCCCCGGCCCTATTCAGGGCGACATGGTGCAGCCCTATATCCGGCGGCGTAATGGGCTGGAAAAATCCGAACCCTTCGGCCCCGCTTTGGAAGAGGTGACGCGGCGCACGCTGGGCGTACCGCTGTTTCAGGAACAGGCCCTGCAAATCGCCGTGGTAGGCGCAGGTTTTTCGGCGGAAGAGGCTGACCACCTGCGCCGCTCCTTGGCTTCGTTCCGGCGCATGGGGACGATTGGCACATATCGTGACAAGTTCATCGCGGGGATGCTGAACAATGGCTATACGCCCGAGGTCGCCGACCGCTGCTTTGGCCAGATCGAAGGCTTTGCCGATTACGGCTTTCCCGAAAGCCACGCGGCGGCTTTTGCCATGCTGGCCTATGTCTCGGCCTGGATGAAATGCCACCACCCGGCGATCTTTGCCTGTGCGTTGCTGAACTCGCAGCCCATGGGGTTTTATGCCCCCGCCCAGATCGTGCGCGACGCGCGCGAGCATGGGGTCGAGATCCGCCCGGTCTGCGTCAATGCCTCGGAATGGGACAATCTGCTGGAACGCCGTGCTGACGGGGCGCTGGCCCTGCGGCTGGGTTTTCGCCAGATCAAGGGGTTCAAGCAGGAAGACGCGGATTGGATCGTGGCCGCGCGCGGTAATGGCTATCCGGACCCCGAAACGTTGTGGCTGCGGGCCGGGCTGCGCCCCGATGTTCTGACGCGTCTGGCCGAGGCGGATGCGTTTTCCGGCATGGACCTGACCCGGCGCGACGCCCTGTGGCATGTCAAAGCCATCCGCAGCCGAACCGCTCTGCCGCTGTTCAATGACCCCATCGATGGCGAAAGCATCAACGAGCCACAGGTGAACCTGCCGGTCATGCATCTGGGCGAGGAAGTGGTCGAAGACTATGTCTCGACTCGCCTGACCCTACGTTCACACCCGATGGAGCTGTTGCGCCCGTCCATCCCCGGCCTTGTGCCCCATGCCACGCTGCAGGACATCCCGCTGGGCCGCTACAGCGTGTGCGGGCTGGTGATCACACGCCAACGGCCGGGAACCGCCTCGGGCGTGATCTTTCTGACGCTTGAGGATGAAACCGGCGTCAGCAATGTGGTTGTCTGGCCCAAGGTCTATGAACGGTTTCGCCGCATCGTGATGGGAGGGCGCCTGTTGCAGGTCCGCGGGTATCTGCAGCGCGAGGGGATCGTCGTGCATCTGATCGCGCAAGAGATCACCGATATGTCGCACAAACTGTCCGAGCTTGGGCATCCTCTAGACGAGGCCATCGGCATCACCCAACCGCAAGCTGATGACACCCCGCGCCCCCGGCAGAACGGCCCAAGCGCCCGCCATCCGCGTGAACAGGCCAAACGGCTGTTTCCAAGCCGGGATTTTCACTAGAACCCGCACCGCCATAAGGCCAGTTTCAAAGAAACATCCGGCTAACGTGATCCGACCGCCTCTTTCCCTTGCCCTTGCCCGTAATATGTTGCACCACACACGGGTTCAAACCCGGTGAACGGGCCAAAGGATAAGGACAAGGCGCATGGCTGACGGATCGATCGACATCAACGCAAAACCCACCGAGGACATTTCGGTTCGCGAGGTGTTTGGCATTGACAGCGATATGGCAGTCAAAGGCTTTGCCGAGCGCAGCGACCGCGTGCCGGTCATCGACCCGACCTACAAGTTCGACCCCGAAACCACATTGGCGATTCTTGCCGGCTTTACCCATAACCGCCGGGTGATGATTCAGGGCTATCACGGCACCGGTAAGTCGACCCATATCGAACAGGTCGCCGCGCGTCTGAACTGGCCCGCCGTTCGTGTAAACCTCGACAGCCATATCAGCCGGATCGACCTGATCGGTAAGGATGCGATCAAGCTGCGCGACGGCAAGCAGGTCACCGAGTTCCACGAAGGCATCCTGCCCTGGGCCCTGCGCAACCCGGTTGCCATCGTGTTCGACGAATACGATGCAGGCCGTGCGGATGTGATGTTCGTGATCCAGCGCGTGCTGGAGCATGACGGCAAGCTGACTCTGCTGGACCAGAACGAAATCATCACGCCGAACCCGAATTTCCGCCTGTTTGCGACCGCAAACACCGTGGGCTTGGGCGACACCACCGGCCTCTATCACGGTACACAGCAGATCAACCAGGCGCAGATGGACCGCTGGTCGCTGGTCTCGACGCTGAACTACCTCAGCCACGACGCGGAAACGATGATCGTGCTGTCGAAAGCGCCGCGTTACAACACTGCCGAAGGCCGCAAGACCGTCAGCCAGATGGTCACCGTCGCCGACCTGACCCGGACTGCCTTCATGAACGGCGATCTGTCCACCGTCATGAGCCCGCGGACCGTGATCAACTGGGCCCAAAACGCCGAGATTTTCCGCAACATCGGCTATGCCTTCCGCCTGTCTTTCCTGAACAAATGCGACGAACTGGAACGCCAGACCGTAGCTGAGTTCTATCAGCGTTGTTTTGATGAGGAACTGCCAGAAAGCGCGGCGAGCGCCAGCCTGGGGTGACAGGGGGGCCGCCATGCATATCGGATTGATTGGCGGGATCGGTGTTGCTGCAACGGTGGTTTATTATCAGCGCCTGAGTGCGGCGATGGCGGCGCGTGGAAAGCCGATGGAACTGACCATCGTGCATGCGGATGTGCGGGAATTGATCCGCAACAATCTGGCGGACGAACGGGATTCACAGGCGCAGGTCTACGCAGGGCTCATTGATCGCCTGAAGGCAGCAGGTGCGGATTGTGCCGCAATCACGTCGCTGGGTGGGCATTTCTGCTATGATGAGGCCGTGCCATTGTCTTCGTTGCCCCTTGTTTCGGCTGTAAAGCCTCTGGATGCGTATTTCGCCTCACAGGGGTTTGGCACTGTTGGGTTGCTGGGAACGCGTGTTGTGATGCAGACCAAACTTTATGGTCAGCTTGGGCAGACCCGGGCGGTTGCGTTGGAAGATGAGATCGAAGTGTTGGGACAAACCTATCAGGACATGGCGGTCGCCGGGGTTTGCTCCGATCAGGATCGCGCGCTGTTTCTGGACGCAGGTCGCCGTATGGTGGATGATTTGAATGCTGATGCCATCGTTTTGGCCGGGACAGATCTGAACCTTGCCTTTGATGGGCAAGAGCCTGGCTATAAGGTTATTGATGCGCTGGATGTGCATGTGGATATGCTGGCGCGTCTGGCAAGTGATGAAATGACGCTTGAAGAAGCAGGGGCGGACAGATGAGTAAACCAAACGACAACCCTGCTGATCCTTTTAAAAAGGCGCTGGCCGAAGCCACTAAGGTCATGGCCGATGACCCCGAACTGTCGGTAAGTTACACGGTCGACCCCTCGGGCCTGTCCGGCGAGTCCATGCGGCTGCCACAAGTCTCACGCCGGATGACGCGGGAAGAGGTTCTGCTGGCGCGCGGCACGGCGGATGCTCTGGCGTTGCAGCGTAAGTACCACGACGATGCGACCCATGCGCGATATGCCCCTCCGGGTGATATGGCACGGGATCTTTATGAGGCGATGGAGACCGCTCGGTGTGAGGCGATGGGTGCGCGGGACATGCCCGGCACCGCGTCGAATATCGACGTCAAGATCGGGCATGAGGCGATCCGGCGTGGCTATGATCAGTGCAAACAGCCTGCGGATGCGCCATTGGCTGTGGCGGCGGGCTATCTGATCCGGCATCTGGCCACCGGGCGCGATATGCCGCCTGCGGCTGAGAATGTCATGAACCTGTGGCGCGGATTTATCGAGGAACAGGCCGGCGGCGTGCTTGAAAACCTTGATGAGGTGCTTTCGGATCAGGCCGAATTTGCCAAGTTTGCCCGCCAGATGATCAAGGATCTGGGCTATGGCGACCAGCTGGGCGAGGACCCTGATGAGCTGGACGATGAGCAGGAAGATCAGGCCGAAGAAGATGCCGAAGAACAGCCCGATCCCGATAGCACCGGCCAGGATGATCAGGACGAACAGGACGCCGACGCGACGCCTGAGCAAACTCAGGAAGAGCAGCAAGACCAGTCTCAGGCCCAGGTCTCGATGGACGAGATGGCCGAAGACGAGATGGGCGATGAGGCTGAAATGCCCGAGGGCGAGGCTCCTCTGGAGCCGCCTGCCCCGCCACCTGCGTCCGAGGCGGATCCGGACTACAAGATCTATCTGAACACCCACGACGAAGAGATAGCAGCCGAAGATCTTGCCGAACCGGCCGAGCTGGAACGCCTGCGCGCCTATCTGGACCAGCAATTGGAGCCATTGAAGGGCGCGGTCAGCCGTCTCGCCAACAAACTGCAACGCCGCCTGCAAGCGCAGCAGAATCGCAGCTGGGAGTTCGACCGCGAGGAAGGCATTCTGGACGCAGGCCGTCTGGCGCGCGTGGTGGCGAACCCGACCACACCGTTGAGTTTCAAGGTCGAGAAAGACACCGAGTTTCGCGATACCGTAGTGACGCTGCTTTTGGACAACTCGGGCTCGATGCGCGGACGTCCGATTTCGATCGCCGCGATCTGCGCGGATGTTCTGGCCCGAACGCTGGAACGCTGCAACGTCAAGGTCGAGATTCTGGGCTTTACCACCCGCGCGTGGAAAGGCGGTCAGGCGCGTGAGGCGTGGCTGAACGATGGCCGCCCGCAGCAACCGGGGCGTCTGAACGACCTGCGCCATATCATCTACAAGGGCGCCGATGCCCCATGGCGGCGTGCGCGGCCCAATCTGGGGCTGATGATGAAAGAAGGCCTGCTGAAGGAAAACATCGACGGTGAAGCTCTGGAATGGGCGCATCGCCGGATGTTGGCCCGGCGCGAGGCCCGCAAGATCCTGATGGTGATTTCCGATGGCGCGCCAGTCGATGATTCCACGCTTAGCGTGAACCCGGCGAACTATCTTGAAAAGCACCTGCGCGACGTGATCGCCATGGTCGAAAAACGCAAGATGGTCGAATTGCTGGCCATCGGCATCGGTCATGACGTGACGCGGTATTATGACCGCGCCGTGACCATCACCGATGTGGAACAACTGGCCGGAGCCATGACCGAGCAATTGGCAGCGCTCTTCGACAGCGATCCCCGCGCACGGGCGCGGGTCATGGGGATGAAGCGGGCCAGCTAAGCCCGCCCGCCCTGCGCCGTCAAACGAAGCACCAGAATGACCAGCCAATTGGGCATGGTTATCGCCCTGCCCGAGGGTTCAGCGCGCGGGCGGGATAGGCTTGGCCGATGACGGGCAGCCGGGTGGTGCAATAACGCGGTGTCAAAGGGAAGCATCATCTTGATCTCCTGTCTGTTGCTTCCAATGTGGTCACTATGCCGCGCGCCCGCTTGAAGGCGATCCTGAGAAACCCCCGAGAATTCCTTGGGATAATCATTGAAACTTGAGGCCTGCGCCGAAACAGAGTGTATTCAGCCCATGCGATATGAGTTTGCAGACTGTGTTCTTGATGTGGACCGCCACGTATTGCTGCGGGGCGGCGAGACCGTGCGGGTCGAACCGCAGGTCTTTGATCTGCTGGAATTGCTGGCTGAAAGCCCCGGTAAACTGGTTGTCCGAGAAGAGATCATCGATCGGGTCTGGAACGGCCGGTTTGTCTCGGATTCAACGATCAGTGCACGCATTGCAGCGGCCCGTCGGGCTGTTGGTGATGATGGCAAGTCACGACGGATCATTCGAACAATCGTCCGACGCGGATTGCAGATGACAGCCGAGGTCAAAAGCGACGCTGGTTCAAACTCGGACGAGAACAGCCAGACCCAGAAACTGCGTTATGCCCAAGGCAGCGATGACCGGCCAATCCCCTATTCGCTATCGGGCAGTGGTCACCCCGTTCTTCGCATCGGCTCGGTCATTCATGATCTGGAAGCCGAATGGCGCTTATCTTCTGAACGCACCCGGTTGATGGATATGGCCAAGCAATTCCGCCTGCTGCGCTACAACAAGGATCACGGAGTAAGCTCCAACTCGGACCATCAAGCCGTCTTTGACCTCAGGATCCAGGAAATTCTGGCCGTGACCAATGCCGCCGGGTTCGAGCGTTTCTCGATCATCGGCGAGTTTGGGGGAACCTTCCCAGCCCTGCATTTCGCAGCGCGGCATTCGGATCGAGTTGATAAGCTGGTGATCGCTGGCGGCTGGGCCGAAGGGCGCGACCACCGGGCCAATACGAAACAACCCGATTCCATCCGAACACTCATTGCAGAAGGCTGGCAAACACCGGGCGGCGGATACGCAATGGGCTCAACGCTCAGTTACTTTCCCGACGGTCCGCTCGATGATGTTCGGCACATGGTGCAAGAGATGCAGGCGCTTTATTCGCGTGAGCAAAAGCTTTTGTATCGAGACATCGGAAACAGCACATCCGCCCTGCATTTGCTATCCGAGATCACTTGCCCAACCCTGATCCTGCACGGACGCCACACCGAAGTTCACCCTCTGACTGAGGCACGAAAACTGGCTGCAGGCATTCCAAACGCCTCGCTCGTGATCCTTGAAACCGCCAATCAGATTCCGCTGCCCGGAAACCCCGCCTACGAGATCTACATGCAAAGTCTCATCGAATTTCTTGGAGCGCCCTCGGATAGCTGATCCGGCGCTGGACATTCTTTGGCGCAGCCCTCAGGTTTCACCGCATCCAAATCCACCCGAAGAGGCCGCCCATGTTCCAGAGTTTCGAAGTGACCGCACGCCCAGAGCAAGGTCCACCACGACTGGCCGCTTTGCGTGAAGAATTGGCGCGCGAAGGTTTGCAAGGTTTTCTGGTCCCCCGCGCAGACGCCCATCAAGGGGAATATGTGGCCCCTCGGGATGAACGTCTGTCCTGGCTCACCGGATTCACAGGGTCTGCAGGGTTTTGCGCGGCACTCACGGATATTGCGGGGGTCTTCATTGATGGACGCTATCGCACGCAGGTGAAGGCGCAGGTCGCTGAAGACTACACGCCGGTCCCGTGGCCCGATGTCAGCCTAAGCGCGTGGTTGAAAGAACAGCTACCAGATGGCGGAAAGGTCGGGTTTGACCCATGGCTTCACGCGGCAGGCCAGATTTCATCTGCGCAGAAAGAGCTTGAGGGCAGCGGGGTTGAGCTGCTGCGCTGCGATAACCTCGTGGATCGGATTTGGGCCGATCAACCCGCCCCTCCCATGAATCCGGTCAGAGTGCATCCGATTGAATTTGCGGGTGAAAGCGCCGAAGACAAGATCAAACGCCTCGCCGCCGAATTGCAGAATGAGGGGCACGCGGCAGCTGTGATCACCCTCCCGGATTCGATCATGTGGCTGCTGAACATTCGGGGCTCGGACATCGCGTATAATCCGGTGGCGCATGGGTTCGCCATCCTGCACGGCGATGGTCGCGTTGACCTGTTCATGGCCGCCGCCAAGCTGTCCGAGATAAAGGATCATTTGGGCGACAAGGTTACCGAGCACGAGCCCGACACATTCCTGAAGGCAGTCGAGGCGCTAGAAGGCAAGGTGCAGGTTGATCCAAATACGGTTCCGCAAATCGTGGCGGATACGTTGGGGAACCGTTTGGTAGACGGCGGCGATCCCTGCGCCTTGCCCAAAGCCCGCAAGAATCCGGCCGAAATCGCTGGCACCGCCGAGGCACATCTGCGCGATGCTGCAGCAGTGGTGGAACTGCTCTGCTGGCTGGACGCGCAGACCCCGGGCAGCCTGACCGAGACCCAAGTGGTCACCAAGCTGGAAGAAAGCCGCCGCCGCGATAACGCCCTGCAGGATATCTCGTTCGACACCATCGCGGGCACTGGACCAAACGGTGCCATCATGCATTACCGGGTGACTGAAGAAACAGACAGTCGGTTGGAAAACGGTCACCTGCTGGTGCTGGACAGCGGTGGGCAATATCTGGACGGCACCACCGATATCACCCGCACGATTGCGATCGGCGATGTCGGGGATGAGGAAAAAGCATGCTTCACCCGCGTCCTCAAAGGCATGATCGCCATGTCGATGCTGCGCTGGCCTGTTGGTCTGGCCGGGCGTGATATCGAATGCGTCGCACGGCTGCCTCTGTGGCTGGCCGGGCAGGATTTCAACCACGGGGTCGGGCATGGGGTCGGCACCTATCTCAGTGTGCATGAAGGTCCTCAGCGCCTGTCACGGGTCAGCCACGTCCCGCTTGAGCCGGGAATGATCCTGTCGAACGAGCCGGGATATTATCGCGAGGGCGCCTTTGGCATCCGTCTGGAAAACCTCGTCGTCGTGGAGGATGCCCCCGCCCTGCCCAGTGGCGATGACGAACGGGCCATGCTGAACTGGCGGACGCTGACATTTGTACCGATCGACCGGCGTCTGATCCTGGTCGACATGCTGACACGTGAAGAACGCGCCTGGCTGAACACCTATCACAGTGAAGTCGTAGAAAAAGTCAGACCAAGGCTGGGCGACGCCGCTCAACTGTGGTTGGATGCCGCAACTGCGCCGGTCTGACACCGGGATGTTACATAGTTTGGGCAGAGGAGAAGCCCCGAACCGACAAGGGAAGGAACAGGAATGACAGACACCATCACAATTCGCAAAGCGCCGGGTAAATGGAGCGTGCGTTCAGGCGGCGCAATTCTAGGTGAAACCACAGCTGCGCTGGAATTGCTTGAGGGTGATAAAGACCCGGTCATCTATTTTCCGCGCACGGATATCGCTATGGCTTTTCTGGATCGCACCAACAAAGTTACCCAATGCGAAGGCA
This sequence comes from Ruegeria sp. AN6, assembly GCF_056540425.1. Lineage (NCBI taxonomy): Bacteria > Pseudomonadati > Pseudomonadota > Alphaproteobacteria > Rhodobacterales > Roseobacteraceae > Ruegeria > Ruegeria sp. AN6. The sequence continues at coordinate 28,068 of NZ_JBQFWR010000008.1, read as the reverse complement.
AGGGGGAGGCCACGCATTTCTCGATCGTGAACAAATCATCAGTCACTAAAAACGCGGCGTGGAGCTATGAGAATCCACTCGATACCATCGCCGAAATTAAGAACCATCTGGCGTTTTATCCCGAAGACTCGGTCAAAGTTGAACGAATTTAGGTTCAAAATTTGCCTCTGCTTTACAATTGATGTGTTCGATGCCCACCAAAGCTGACTGTCCACTCCATCTTGGTGCCAAGATCGGGCGTACTCGAAGATAGCCAGAGCATCGATATTCCTGCTCGCGGAATGTTGGCGGCCGGTTCTACGATCTAGTAGGGAATGCTTCGGTCCGGGTCTGGCCTCGTGGCTCCCGAGGTTTGATGATCCGTAACGAGCAACATAATGCTTGTATTGGTCCGCCGTAATTTGCGGCCCAGAGATCCGACACGCTGCAAAACGGGGAAAATGAATGAAAATCGCAACTGCTGCTTACAACCTGAATTGGCTCGACAGTTGGGCGCAATATGAAGACAAAGTTGAGGCGTGGGTTTCCGAAGCCGTAAGTCATGGTTCCAATCTTCTCGTGTTCCCCGAGTATGGTGCGATGGAGTTGTCGACACTCGATGGTCCCAAGGTGGCAGGTAATCTTGAACGTTCTATCCACGCCGTTTCCGACCGGATGGAAGATGTACAAGACATACATTCCCGCCTGGCGATGACGTACAATGCATACATTCTGGGTGCGTCAGCCCCGGTGATCGACGGATCAGGCCGTCCAGTGAACCGCGCAGTCCTCTACGCTCCTGATGGTCGCCGCGACCATCAGGACAAGCAGATCATGACACGGTTCGAGCGCGAGGTCTGGGACATCGCCCCAGGTGGTCCGTTGAAACTGTTCGATACCGCATTGGGTAAAATCGGCATTCTCATCTGCTATGACGGTGAGTTCCCGCTCTTGGGTCGCGCGCTGAGCGAGGCCGATCTGATCCTCGTTCCATCCTGTACCGAAGCCCTGTCCGGTTATTGGCGCGTGCGGATTGGCGCCATGTCCCGCGCTCTTGAGAATCAATGCGTTACGGTAATGTCATCATTGGTTGGCGGCAATGAATGGTCTGAAGCGGTAGACATGAATACCGGTATGGGCGGCGTGTTTGGCCCGCCCGATATCGGGTTCCCGCCGACGGGTGTGCTTGCCGAAGGCACTCTGAATACAGCCGGCTGGACCTATGCCGAGGTCGACCGGTCCGCAATCGCAAACGTCCGTGCGGACGGTCGTGTGTTGAACCGCACCCATTGGGCCGAGCAAGATGCCCGAGTCGATTCAGTCACAATATCACCTCTTTAGGTGACTTCGCCCTTGAAATAAGGCCGGAATAGGCTCATTTAAGCGCACGAACTGCAGATTCTGCAGGTGCAACGTAATGATGGAGACAACATGGCCAAGGAAGATACGCTCGAATTTCCCGGTGTCGTGAAGGAACTCCTGCCTAATGCGACGTTTCGGGTCGAGCTGGAAAACGGCCATGAGATCATCGCACATACGGCAGGCAAGATGCGCAAGAACCGCATCCGTGTTCTGGCCGGCGACAAAGTTCAGGTCGAAATGACCCCTTATGATCTGACCAAGGGTCGGATCAACTACCGCTTCAAGTAACGCCCGACACATGGCGTTTATCCTCGGATCGGGCAGCCCAAGGCGGCTGGACCTGCTGGCGCAGCTTGGCGTTCAGCCCGATGCGATCCGTGCGCCGGATATCGATGAAACGCCGCTGAAAGGCGAGCTGCCAGCCCCCTATTGCGGCCGCATCACAAGGCAAAAAGTTCAGGCTGTTCAGGCAGATAGTGATGATATCACCCTATGCGCCGACACAACGGTCGCACTGGGCCGCCGTATTCTTGGCAAACCCGAAGATGCAGGACAGGCTGCCGAATTTCTGCACGCACTATCCGGCCGACGCCATCGGGTGATCACCTCGGTCGCGGTGCGGCGCGGCGACAAAATTCTCCAGCGCGACGTGGTTTCTCAGGTCAAGGTGAAGCGGCTGTCAAATACCGAAATCAATGCCTATCTTGCGACGGATGACTGGCAGGGCAAGGCCGGAGCCTATGCAATTCAGGGCCCTGCTGGTGCTTTCATCCCATGGATTTCAGGCTCGTTCACCGGTATCGTCGGCCTGCCTTTGTCCGAAACTGCCGCACTGCTGCAAGGCATCGGCTATCCCCTATATCGCGAGGCATCATGAAGGGCCGTACCATCATTCTGGATCACATTCAGGGACACGAAGCTGCAGCCCTGATGGTAGATGGCATCCTCGACGATTTCCTTATCGCCGCAGATGCCCCGGCACCCGGCACGATCTACCGTGCCCGTGCGGATCGCCCGGTCAAAGGTCAGGGCGGCATGTTTCTGACCACCCCCGATGGCCCGATGTTTCTGAGACAGGTCAAAGGGTTGGTCCCCGGCGCGCTCCTTTTGGTGCAGGTGACTGGGTATGCCGAGCCCGGCAAAGCCATCCCCGTCACAAACCGCATCCTGTTCAAAAGCCGCTATGCAATCGTGACACCCGACGCTCCCGGCTTGAACATCTCGCGCCGTATCCGGGATGAAGATGTACGCGACCAACTGCTTGAAATCGCTCATGAACACATGGGCGACAGCCCGCACGGCCTGATCTTACGCTCATGTTGCCAAGGAGCCGATCCAGGTGAGATCGCTGAGGATATCTCGGCCATGCTTGCGCTGGCCGAGCAGGTGCTAAGTGACTCAGGCACAGAACCCGAATTGCTCAGTGAGGGCGATGGCCCACATATCCTGGCTTGGCGCGATTGGACGGATCCGGCCGAGGTCGTGACCGCATCTGGTGGTTTCGAAGACCATGGCGTGCTGGACGCGCTTGACACCGCACAGGGGATTTCCGAAGCGCTGCCCGGTGGGGGACACCTCTATATCCAACCGACCCGCGCCTTGGTCACTGTGGATGTGAACACCGGTCCCGACACGTCTCTGGCTGCTGGGACCAAGGCTAACTTCGCCTGCGCCAAAACCCTGCCGCGCGCCCTGCGCGTGCGCGGGCTGGGAGGTCAAATCACGCTGGACCTCGCACCGATGCCCAAGAAAGACCGGAGAGGTTTCGAATCTGCCTTACGGTCGGCATTCAAGTCCGATCCTGACGAGACAATCCTGGCCGGTTGGACACCCCTGGGACATTTCGAACTTCAGCGCAAACGTGGTCGTATCCCATTGACGGAGATCCTGAAATGAGCTGCCCCATCTGCGGAGAAAACACGCTGCAAGCCTTTCGCCCATTCTGCTCGAAACGCTGCGCGGATATCGATTTGGCAAAGTGGCTGAACGGCTCCTATGCGGTGCCATCGCAACGTGAAGAAGACGCCGAGACGACTTCGGAACCAACCGAAAGCCCCACGCCACGCCCGCATTGAAAAAATGTCAAAAAGCCTCTGGACACTGCCTGTGGCAAGTCATAGAAGGCCTCCACCCAATGGCAAACGCCATTCCCGTGCCCGGGTAGCTCAGGGGTAGAGCAGTGGATTGAAAATCCTCGTGTCGGTGGTTCGATTCCGCCCCCGGGCACCACTAAATAATAAAAAGTCACTTAAAATCATAGATTTATACATTTCTATTGGAAATCTATCCACCCATCTGTCCACCTATGATGTTTTGCACTTCGCTTGCCGGAGCCAGCGTTCGGTTTAATCAATTTGTTTTGGCGCGGGTCGGTCGCAAAAGCGGACGTTCGAACGAATGCACACCAACGACGGGTGTGCGGACTTTGCCGCCATTCGATTTTGCTGCTTCGCTGACGCAGCATTTTCTCGCGCGTGCAGCCAGTATGTTGTTGCGACGCGGCACATTTCACCGAAGCAGTCGTTCAAGTGTGTCGGTTTGGCCTGTACCAAATCACACTTTCGCTGCTGCCGGGACAGAATGGCGAGATGCGGAGCAAACCTGCCGATCTCTTGCGCCGCCAGAACGGAAGCTGTCTGGCACGTTAAGCACATGCAAAACCGGGCGGCTATTTTCAAAAGAGGAATGGTTGACCGGCTGCCTCGAAGTAGCGGGCGACGCAACGTTGTATGTGGCGTTCGATCAGGGTCGCAGGATCGGTTGGCATTTCACCAAACTCCAACCCCAAGAACGCCTGAGACACAAGCGTTTCCGGCAGAGGGTGCCTTTCGAATGAGCTCAACAGGGATGTCAGCGCCGTAGCGACAGTGTTGTCGGTCCAGTAGTAGCGAATACGATCACTGTAGCTGAAGATTTTCAGCGTCTCCAACGCCTGACTGGTGCCGCTGTAATAGTCCTGCCAGAACTCCGGTTGTGCATTCATCCGTTCAAGCAAGACTTCACGGATGCTCAAACGGCGATCCGGTTCGATCTGGTCTTCGATTGCTGCAAGAGCCCAGACCGCCTCGCGGAACCGGAACGTCATTTCGGGGCCGACTTTCAGGAAAAAGAAGTGGTTTCTGACCAGATCAGACAGGGCTTGGGTCGATTGGTAATCTGTCGAATGCGCCTCGAATGTCAGTCCGTCCTGGGACAGGATGGCATCCGCCAGAGGTTTGGCCTTCTCTGGCTGAAAGGGATAGATCGACGTGTGTCCGAAATCCACGCCGGGTTGCGTCACGACAGAGACGATGCGCGACCAGGCGGCGTCCAATCCTCGGGCGGTCCAGGCATCGCGGTGCGTCTGGATGGTGTTCTCGAAACGCGCAACTGAGGTGACGTCGAGCACGTCAGGCTCCTCGCTTTCGCCGCCGGGAACGGGGACTTCGGTTCCGATAACATAGATCAGTTTGCACGGGTCGGGTGCGTATGCCTCGGCCACCGCGCATAGGTCGGCGGCCCGCTCGGCGATTTGTTCGAAGCTGGGGTTCGGCTCCCCACCGCAAGCCATGCTGGCATCCAGGTGAATTTTTGTGAAACCAGCTTCGACATAGAGTTTGACCAACTCGCGGGCCTTTTCCATGGCTAGATCAAGCGGCTCAGCCCGCCACGGATTGGGACCAAGGTGATCACCGCCGAGAACAAGCTGATCCATGGGCACGCCGGCCTCACGCGCCATTCCCCTGAGCCAGGCTATGAAATCCTGCGGCGTCATGCCGGCATAGCCGCCCTCCTGATTGACCTGATTGCAGGTCGCCTCGATCACCGTGGGCACCCCTGTTCTGGCAGCATATGAAAGAACAGCGCGCAGCACATGTTCATTCGCGGTGCAAAAACAGGGAAGGCCAATAGGCTCGCCGCCCCGGTTTCTGGCGATCAGGTCGTGGACAAGGCTCATGCGCGCCGCTCCGTTGGTGTTGCGCTGTCAAGAAAATCGGCAATCTCGGCAGGAGTGGAATTGCCTTCCATCGGACCGCGGCGGGTGACAGCAATGGCACCGGCGGCATTGGCGTGCTGGCCTGCCTCGAAAAGCGACGCACCTTGCGCCAGAAGGGCGACAAAGGTTCCGCAGAATCCGTCGCCCGCGCCAGTCGGATCGATTTCATCCACGGAATATCCCGGAAAGTCGTGCCGTTCGCCCCGGCCAACGATCGTCGCCCCTTTGGCACCGCGTTTGATTGCAATCACTTCGGCCTTCGCGTCGAGAAGTCGCTGGACGGCGGCGTCTTCGTCCAGATCGGGGTACAGGAATTGAAGATCACTTGTGCTGGGAAGAAGGCAATAGCTGCGGTCCATGACCTCGCGGACCGCATCCATGGCCGAGGGATCGCGCATCAGTTCCGGGCGTGAGTTCGGATCGCATGTGATCCAGCCGCCTGCGTCCAACACGATGCGCACGGCGCTCAGTATCTTGTCGCGCATCGAGGCAACGCCGAGCGAGGAGGCCGAAACATGGAGGACGGTTCCCGCGGGATCGGTAAACGCAGGAACCTCGAAGGTATCGGCCGCGGTTCCAGACAGATGGAAGATGAAATCACGATCTCCACTGTCATAGTAAGAGACGAAGGCGACGCCGGTACTGTGGTCTTGCGAGATACGTATGCCATCGACTCCGACGCCGTCGGCTTCGAGCCGTTGCAGCACGCTGCGCCCGAACCCGTCATCGCCGACGCCACCGATCATTTTGGTTCTGGCCCCCATACGGGCGGCTTGATCCAGAAAGATCGCCGGCGCACCACTGGGATAGGGGCCGGAATAGTCGGCAATCTGCTCCAGAGCACAATTCTTCCGATGCGATACAAACTCGACGAGGATCTCGCCTATGGCCGCAATTGTCCGGTTGTCCGACACGGGTTCTCTCCTGTTTGGAGAAAGTGTGTAGACTTATTCTTTACATGTGTCAAAGTTGATCTGAAGGCACTGCTCGATTATGAGTCTCGATGCAGGCTGGCACAGAAAGGCGTTCGGCAGATGGCTAAGAGTAAGAGAAAGATCGGCACAATGAAAGAGTTGTCGGAAGCCATCGGCATTTCGCGCCCGACATTGTCCCGTTATTTTCAGGATCCCTCGTCTGTCCGCGCCAGCACGTCACAGAAGATCAGGGAGCGGCTGGACGAGGTCGACTATGTCTATAATTTCATTGCCACTCGTCAGAACAGAAAGCGGTCGGGCCTGGTGGGCGTTATCATTCCTTATTACAACGACCTGTTTTTCACGAGCCTTCTGAAGGCAATAGAAAGCGCCGCCCGCTCTGTCGGCTTCACAGTGATCACGCAAAGCTCGGATGGCGAGGCCGAGGGAGAAATCCAGGCGCTTGCGCGGCTACGGTCGATGAATGCTGATGGGGCGATCATCGCGCCATTGGGTTTGGAAAGTTCGACCGAGGTGCTGCGGATTGCGCAAGCAGATTTCCCGATCGTCTTTACCGACTCGCGTCCCGCCGAACGGATTGAAGGCGCCGATTTCGTGGGAACAGATAACACACAAAGCATTGCATCTATTGTGGAATACCTGTCCCGCACAGGGACTCCTCCATTGTTCCTGGGAATGCCAAAACTCAACTCCAACGCGATGGAACGCGAAAACGCCTATTCCGAAACGATGCGCGCACTTGGCTTTGAGCCAAGGCTTTTGAATACGGAAGGCGCGCCCGATTCGTGGGAATTCGAGGCCTATGGCCTTGGCGTGATGGATCAGGCCTTCAGCCGCCAGAAGCATCTGTCGGATACCATCCTTTGCGCCAATGACCGCATTGCGATCGGGGCGATCCGCGCGGCAAACAAGCACGGTCTGTTTGCCAACCACCCAAACGCCCCAGGGGGCCTTCGAATTGCTGGGCACGATGATCATCCTCTCAGCCAATACATGTACCCTGCCATCACAACGGCCGCGCAGGACATCACCGGAATTGGTGAAGATGCCGTGCGCGTGCTGGCAGAGCGCATCCGGGGCGAGCGTACCGACAAGCCGGTTTCGATCTTCAGGGAGGCCACGCTCAAGATTCGCGAGTCGGCCTGAATCTCGCGCCAGCATTGACGGATCGGCATTGTTTTACATGTGTAAAAGAATTCTTGACTCGCTGCCACGCTCGCGCAATTATTTACATGTGTAAAAAAGGGGGGACTTCATGTCTTTGAAGCGCACACTGCTCAACACGGCAGTCGGCTTTGGGTTTGCGGCAGCTTTCGCGTCCACGGCCCTTGCAGAAGAAATCACAATCGCCACCGTCAACAACGCTGACATGATCGTCATGCAGGAGCTTGCCCCACAGTGGGAAGAAGCGACGGGCAATTCGATCAACTGGGTTGTTCTGGAAGAAAACGTTCTGCGCCAGCGCACGACCCAGGACATTGCCACGAACGGTGGGTCTTTCGACATCATGTTCATCGGTGCCTATGAAGCGCCGATCTGGGGCGCGAATGGCTGGCTGACCTCGCTGAACGATTTCGGCGATGACGCGGACTATGATCTGGAAGATATCTTCCAGCTTGTGCGCAACGGCCTTTCGGCAGGCGGCAACCTCTATGCGGTTCCGCTTTATTCCGAGACGTCCTTTACCTTCTATCGGACGGACGTTTTTGCCGACAAGGGCATCGCGGTGCCGGAAGGGCAGCCGACCTATGACGAGTTTATGGAGATGGCCGCCGCCGCACACGATCCCGACAACGGCATCTATGGCACATGCCAGCGCGGCAAGGCCGGTTGGGGCGAGAACATGGCGTTTGTCGGCACTTTGGCCAACGCCTTTGGAGCGCGCTGGTTCGACATGGACTGGAACCCGCAGCTCGATTCGCCCGAATGGAACGCGGCGATCACCTACTACGTCGACCTGATGACCAAGTACGGACCTCCGGGTGCCTCGGCCAACGGCCACAACGAAAACCGCGCGCTGTTCAAGGATGGCAAATGCGCGACCTGGGTCGATGCGACATCCGCCGCCAATGACGTGCGCAACCCGGCGACATCTTCGGTTGCCGACAAGACCGACTTCTTCCAGGCGCCGATGCAGGCGACCGACAAGGGCACAGGTTGGTTCTGGTCCTGGGCGCTGGCCATCCCGGCAAGTTCGACCAAGGCGGACACCGCCAAGGACTTCCTGAAGTGGGCGACCTCGAAGGAATACTTCCAGATGGTTGGCGAGACCAAGGGTTGGGTCGCCGTCCCGAGCGGCACGCGTGCCTCGATCCACGACGATCCGCGTCTTCTGGAAGCCGCACCCTTTGCCGAGACCATCAAGAACGCAATTTTCTCGGTCGACCCGGCAGACCCGACACGCGACCCGGTACCATATACCGGTGTTCAGTTCGTCGCGATCCCCGAATTCCAGGGCATCGGCAACTATGTCGGTCAGCAGGTTGCGGCGGCCCTGGCAGGGCAACAAACGGTCGAGCAGGCTCTGGCCAACAGCCAGCAGTTCGCGGTGCGTGAAATGACCAAAGCCGGTTACATCAAGTAACCATCCTCCCTGAATGGGCCGGGGTCTTGGACCTCGGCCCGTTTCGTCGTCATATCGTATCAGTGCTTTGGCAAGGGCCGAGACGGCTTTTCCCAAAGGGCTGAAACAGAAATCCCTCAGGAGAGCACAGCATGGCAACAAAGGCCTCCAGATCCGCCGCCAGATTGATGATCTCGCCCGCCGTTCTGTTACTGCTCGGCTGGATGCTCGTGCCGCTTTGCATGACGGTCTATTTCTCGTTCCTGCGCTACAACCTCTTGCAACCGGGCGCCACACCCTTTGCGGGGTGGGAGAACTACTACTGGTTCGTCACGGACCCCAGCTTCAAGGCGGCGATCTGGAACACGCTTGCGATGGTCGGCGGCATTCTGTGCATCACGACCATCGGCGGCATTTGCTTTGCGCTTTTGTTGGACAAGCCGATGTTCGCGACGGGCCTGATCCGCATCATGGTCATCGCGCCCTTCTTCGTGATGCCGACGGTGTCCGCGCTGGTCTGGAAGAACATGTTCATGAACCCGGTGAACGGGATATTCGGGAACCTTGCCACCAGCCTTGGACTTCAACCGATTGACTTTTTCGGCCAATACCCGCTGGCATCAATCATCTTCATCGTGTCCTGGATGTGGCTGCCCTTTGCGACGCTGATCCTTCTGACCGCGCTTCAATCGCTGGATCAGGAACAGTTGGAAGCCGCCGAAATGGACGGCGCGAACTGGTGGAACCGCTTCCTGTTCATCATGCTGCCGCATCTGGCGCGGGCGATCACCGTGGTGATCCTGATCCAGACGATCTTTCTGCTGTCCATCTTCGCCGAGATCCTTGTCACGACGAACGGCGGCCCCGGCACGGCAACTACGAACCTGACCTACCTGATCTATGTCTCGTCGCTGTTGCAGTTTGACGTGGGCATGGGCAGCGCCGGGGGCGTCATCGCCATCATCCTCGCCAATATCGTTGCGATCTTCCTGATGCGGATGATCGGCAAGAACCTGGACGCCTGAGGGAGGGGAGCATGGCACGCGCAGTTTCGACCAGAACCAAGCTTGGAAACACCGCCGTCGCGGGAACCCTCGGCTTCCTGATGTTCTTCCCGATCCTCTGGATCCTCATCCTGGCCTTCAAGACCGAAGAGGATGCGATCCGGGCGCCGCTGGAGATCCTGTTCGGATCTGGCTGGACGATGGAGAGCTTCGGCACGGTTCAGGCCCGCTCCGACTATTTCAAGCACTTCTCCAATTCGGTCATCATTTCCGTCGGCTCGACGTTCCTCGGCCTTTTGATCGCGGTTCCAGCGGCCTGGTCGATGGCGTTTGTCCCGTCCAAGCATACGAAGAACGTGCTGATGTGGATGCTGTCGACAAAGATGCTGCCGCCGGTCGGTGTGCTGGTGCCGATCTATCTGCTTTTCCGCGACACGGGCCTCCTGGACAGCCGGTTCGGCCTGACCATCGTCCTGATGCTGATCAACCTGCCGATCATCATCTGGATGCTCTACACGTATTTCAAGGAAATCCCCGGCGAAATTCTGGAAGCCGCCCGGATGGATGGCGCGGGGCTGCGCGAGGAAGTTCTTTACGTGCTGACGCCCATGGCGATCCCGGGCATGGCCTCGACCGTTCTGTTGAACATCATCCTGGCATGGAACGAAGCTTTCTGGACGATCAACCTTACGGCCGCGAACGCAGCCCCCCTGACGGCTTTCATTGCCAGCTATTCCAGCCCCGAGGGGCTTTTCTATGCCAAGCTGAGCGCCGCCTCGATCATGGCAATTGCGCCGATCCTGATCATGGGCTGGTTCAGCCAGAAACAACTCGTCCGCGGCCTGACCTTCGGCGCTGTGAAATAGGGAAAACACAAAAATGGGGCGGATACAGCTTAAACAGGTTCAGAAAAAATTCGGCGATGTGGAAGTCATCCCGCCGCTGGATCTGGAAATCGAAGATGGCGATTTCGTCGTCTTTGTCGGCCCGTCAGGGTGCGGGAAGTCGACGCTCTTGCGCCTGATTGCCGGGTTGGAAGACACAACTTCAGGCACAATCGAGATCGACGGCACCGATGCAACATCGACGCCGCCCGCGAAACGGGGATTGGCAATGGTGTTCCAATCCTACGCGCTTTATCCGCATATGTCGGTCAGGAAGAACATCGCCTTTCCCATGCGCATGGCCAAGATGAGCCATGACGAGCAGGACAGGCGCATTGCTTCGGCAGCAAAGGCGCTGAACCTGACGGACTATCTCGACCGCAAACCCGGTCAGCTTTCCGGCGGCCAGCGTCAGCGCGTTGCCATCGGACGGGCCATCGTGCGCGAACCGGCCGCCTTTCTGTTCGACGAACCGCTTTCCAATCTGGACGCAGCCTTGCGCGTGGGAATGCGGATGGAAATCTCGGAACTGCACAAAAAGCTCGACACCACGATGATCTACGTGACCCACGATCAGGTCGAAGCCATGACAATGGCCGACAAGATCGTCGTTCTGCAGGCCGGCGTGATCGAACAGGTCGGCAGCCCATTGGAGCTGTACCACAACCCGCGCAACATTTTTGTGGCCGGGTTCATTGGCAGCCCGAAGATGAACTTCCTCCATGGGGAGGAAGCCGCCAAGCACGGGGCCGAAACCATCGGGATCAGGCCTGAACATATCGACGTTTCAATGAGCGACGGCCAATGGCAGGGTACCGTCGGCGTGGCCGAGCATCTGGGTTCGGACACCTTCATCCACATCCACGGCATCCCGGGCTGTGACCCGATGACCGTGCGCGCCGATGGCGACGTGGCGGTCAGGCATGGCGACACGGTTTTCCTGACGCCAAACGAGGCGATGATTCACAAGTTCGACAAGAAAGGCCTGCACATTTCATGAAATGCCTGGAAGGAAAATCCGCGCTGATCACCGGGGCGGCGCGCGGAATTGGCCGCGGCTTTGCCGAGGCCTACGTCGCCGAGGGCGCTCGCGTCGCGATTGCCGACATCAATTTTGAGGCGGCCCGTGAAACCGCCAGCCAGATCGGCGATGCGGCCTATCCGTTGCAGGTGGATGTTGCAGATCAGGACAGTATCGACTCCGCCATCGCCGGAGTTGTGGCAGAGGCCGGGAAACTGGACATCCTTGTCAATAACGCGGCCCTGTTCGATGCGGCGGAAACCGTCGATATCACGCGCGAAAGCTATGACCGGCTTTATGCAGTGAATGTTGCGGGCACCTTGTTCACCATGCAGGCCGCCGCCCGCCAGATGATCAGACAAGGCCACGGCGGCAAGATCATCAACATGGCAAGCCAGGCCGGTCGGCGTGGTGAGGAATTGGTGCTGGTTTATTGCTCGACCAAGGCCGCGGTCATCTCCATGACCCAATCGGCAGGCCTGAACCTGATCAAACACGGCATCAACGTGAACGCGATCGCGCCCGGTGTCGTGGACGGCGAACACTGGGTCCATGTGGACCAGATGTTTGCGACACTTGAGGGCAAGGCACCGGGCCAGAAGAAGGCCGAAGTGGAAGCGGGCGTTCCAGCGGGCCGTTTCGCGGTTCCCGAGGATCTGGCGCCGATGGCGGTCTTTCTTGCCTCCTCCGCATCGGACTATGTCGTGTCACAGACCTACAACGTCGATGGCGGCCAGTGGATGAGCTGACGTGAAGCTGTCCAATGCAACTCTATCCAGGCTGCCCGAAAACGTCATGCGGCCAGAATACGACCGGACGCGATTGACACCGGGGATCGTGCATATCGGGCTGGGCAATTTCCACCGCGCCCATCAGGCCTGGTATCTGCACCGCCTGATGCAAAACGGTGATGCGCTGGATTGGGGGATCATCGGCGCAGGTGTGCGTCCGGGCGATGCCGAGCAGCGCGAGAAATTGGCCGCCCAGGACTACCTGACCACACTCATCGAGTTGGACCCCGATGGCCGGTCGGCCGAAGTTGTCGGATCGATGATCGGCTTCGTGCCCATCGAAGAAAACAACGCTGCCCTGATTGCGCAGATGGCCGACCCCGCCATCCGCATCGTCTCGCTGACGGTGACAGAAGGCGGGTATTACTTCGACCCGGTCACCAAGACGTTCGACGGCGCACACGACGATATTCGGCACGACGCCGCAAACCCCGACCAACCACGAACCGCCTTCGGTGCGATGGTTGCAGCACTTCGGCACCGGCGCGCAAACGGCACTGGCCCTTTCACCTGTCAAAGCTGCGACAACCTTCAAGGCAACGGAGACATCCTGCGCCAAACCGTCGTGTCTTTGGCGCGGCTCTCCGACCCCGATCTTGCGGGTTGGATCGACACCCACTGCTGCTTCCCGAACTCGATGGTGGATTGCATCGTCCCGGCCACCGGACCGGGCGAGTTGGAACTCGCCCGCAGCTTCGGCATCGAAGACCACGCGCCCGTCACTCACGAGAACTTTCGCCAATGGGTGATCGAGGATGATTTTTGTGCCGGTCGCCCGGATTGGGACAAGGTCGGCGTGACCTTTACAGATGATGTTCACGCTTACGAAGCGATGAAGATCCGCATTTTGAACGGCGGCCACCAGGTGATCGCGAATGCTGGCGAGGTGCTGTCCGTCAAGACGATCTCGGACTGCATGGCGCACCCGCTGATCGGCGCTTACTTCCGCAAGGTGGCGCTTGATGAGATCGCGCCGCAGGTTGGCCCGGTGCCCGGAATGACGCCCGACGCTTATTTTGACCTGATTGACCGCCGGTTCTCAAATCCGCAGATCGTCGACACCGTGCGGCGGGTCGCTTTTGACGGGTCGTCCCGCCAGACCGGGTTCATCCTGCCGACGCTTCGCGATGCGTTGCCCCGCAGGGGAAAAATGGACGGTCTTGCATTGTCACAGGCCATCTGGGCCCGGATGTGTGCAGGCACCCGCGAGGATGGCAGTGAGATTGCACCGAACGACCCGATCTGGGACAGGTTGATAGGCGCGGCGACGGCCGCCAAAACAGATCCGCAAGCCTGGCTGAACCAAAGAGACCTCTACGGCGACCTTGCCGACAACTCCACATTTCAAAGCCGGTTCCACCACTGGCTGACACAGATCTACTCGGAGGGCCTGGAAGCAGCGCTCCGATCCTATGTGAAAGGGTAACGTCATGAGAGCAGTCGTTTTCACAGGAAAGAAAAAAGTCTCATTCACGGACCTTCCCGACCCCGAACCCGGTCCCGGCGATGTGGTGGTCGAGGTCAGGGCCAGCGGCATCTGCCACACCGACTACGAAGTGCTCAAAGACAACTATGGCACCGGGGCCTTCCCGGTCGTCCCCGGCCACGAATACGCCGGCGTGGTTGTGAAAACCGGATCGGATGTCGCCCATGTGTCGGTCGGCGACCGTGTCGCCGTTGATCCCAATTTTGAATGTGGCACCTGCCGCGCGTGCCAGCGGGGCTGGGCGCATCTTTGCGAAAACCTGAGCGCTTATGGTGTCACAACCCATGGCGGATTTGCCGAACACAGTCTTGTCCGAGCGGCGAACGTTCATCCCATCGGCGACATGAGCTTTTCCCGTGCCGCCCTGGCCGAGCCAATGGGCTGCGTTCTGAACGGTGTCGATGCAGTGCACGCACCCTGGATGGAACAGGCGCTGATCTTTGGCGCTGGCCCGATGGGCCTTTTGATGGGTCTGGCCCTTCAGGCGGAAGGGATGCCCAACGTGACCTTCTGCGACATTTCGGAAAGCCGGCTTGAACTGGCCGCAAGCTTTGGCTTTGACGCCGTCGCCAGTGGATCGGACAGCTTGAAGGGCTGGCATCATCGGGCCGACCTGGCCGTCGAGGCCACAGGCGTTCCCGCCGTCGCCGCCGAACTGACCAACTACATTACGAACGGTGGCAAGGGGCTGTTCTTCGGCGTTTGCCCGTCCACCGCCAACATCGATATCTCCCCGTTCGAGGTCTTTCGAAGACAGTTGACGCTCGCAGGTTCACACTCGCTCAACCACAATATTCCGCGATCGCTGGAGGTCATTGCTGGGCTTGGCGCACGCGCAGACAAGGTCGTCTCCCACAGAGCGCCGTTACAGGAAATCTCGCAGTTCCTGGCAGACGCACCACCCGACGATAGCCTGAAAGTACAATGGCTTCGCGACTGAATAGTCACTTGGCGGCACCCATCTCAGATTCGGAAACAAATGACAGTTCGGGCCTCGTTGTCGGATCTCCGACACATAACTGAGTGGCAGCAAAACTCAGCACACTCGACGTAGGTGCACATCACAGAACCAGACACTCCGGGGTCAGAATGCTCCAACGCGGCATGACGGACGGACAACCGTTTTGAAATGGCGAACGGCAGAACCGTTCGCTAGGGTTCATTAAATGTCGATGCGCTCGGCTATGCTCAGGGCATCTTCCAGTTCGACACCAAGATAACGCACCGTGCTGTCGACTGTGGTGTGACCAAGGAGCAGTTGCACCGCGCGAAGGTTGCCGGTCTTACGATAGATCTCGGCCGCCTTTGTTCGGCGCAGCGAGTGTGTACCGTATCCACTCGGCTCCAAAACAATCGCCTTCACCCAGTCGCGGACAAGCCGTGCGTACTGGCGCGTTGAGATGTGTGGTCGGTCGTGAAACCGGCTTGGGAACATGAAAAGGCAGGCAAGCATCTCCGGAGATCTGACCCAGTTCAGAACGGTTTCTCGCGTGTTTTCCGCCAGTTCAAATTGAACAGGCCGCTTGGTTTTGCTCTGGATCACCGAAACACGTTCCCGGACGCGTTCGTCTTTGACAAGGTCAGTCACGGTTAGCTTGACCAGATCGCAGCCTCGAAGTTTGCTGTCGATTGCGACGTTGAACAAAGCCAGGTCGCGCAGATTGCCCGCAAGTTCGAGCCGTGCACGGATCGCCCATACCTGTTTTGGCAGCAGTGGACGTTTCTGTCCGATGATGCGCGCTTTGTTCCAGGCTTTGCGCTTGGGGGTAACTGCGGGAAGTTGGACTCTTGGCATGATTTGCCCTCCGATCCTCCCTCCACACCCAATCATCAGCACCGCGCTGACGGGGCGAGTGTACAGGCAAGACTGAACGCCTGTTTTGGGAAGCCAGCAAAAGGGAATCGTCTACGCGCGCGTTCGGCGGCTCGGAGGTCCAAAGGCGCACTGCGCCGACGGCTTCGAAACGCAGTAGGCCGACATTGTGGATGTTGAGGAACGGTGCTTGCCGGCAGGGCTTTGGCAGGCAGTGCAGCAGCGTGTGCCGTGGATACGGTCATTTGCAGGGGCCGCATAATGTCATGCCTGCAGGACACCTTTGGTTCGAGATTGTGCGGTGTCAAGACGAAGGATGAAACCTCTACCGCTCAGAACGCCTCGAAATGAGCGGACGTGGAGACAGCTCAAGGCTTCAAAACACGGTACCCGTCCTTCAATTGACCTGGGTCTTTCGGTAAATATATGATCGCGGAAAGTTTTCTGGCCCACGCAAAACATCTCCTCGGATTCTCCGTTGATCACGGGTGCAAGGGAACAATAATCGCGGGCATCTGGAACATGGCCAGGAAGAATTCAGTAACTTCGGTCGACGTCGCCAAACGGGCGGGCGTGTCGCAATCCGCCGTGAGCCGCGCCTTCTCTCGCGTACCCACTCAGTCCGGCGTATCGGCGGAAGCGAAGGAGAGAATTTTCGCAGCGGCCAAGGAGTTGGGTTACCGGCCCAATGCGCTTGCCCGATCGATGATTACGGGAAACTCAAAGATTATCGCCTTGTTGTTCAGCTATCTGGATAATCAATTCTATGCGCTGGCATTGGAAAAGCTCTGTATCGAATTGCAGAAAAACGGCTACCACGCGATGGTTTTCATGATGCCGGAAACCGCAGTCGGGGTCGAAGAGACGGTTTCCGAATTGCTGGAATACAAGGTTGACGGGATTATCACCGCATCGGTCGAACTGTCTTCGTCGCTTTGCAAGCTTTGCCAGGATCAAGGTATCTCTGTCGTTATGTTCAACCGGATAAAGGCCGAGGAAGGTGTGTCTTGCGTGTCGTCAGACAATGTCCTGGGCGGACGCTTGGCAGCGCGCTATCTCATTGAAACTGGACACCAGAAGATTGCGTTGCTGTCCGGTTGGGCGGAATCTTCGACCGGGCGCGACCGCCAATTGGGATTTGAGCGAGAACTGTCGGATCAGGGACACAGCCTGTTTGATCATGCTGCCGGGCATTTTGATCTGGCTGCGACGCGCTCTGCTACTCTCAAACTATTGGACAGACCAGCGTCAAAGCGGCCAGATGCGATATTCGTCGCCAACGACTACATGGCGATCGAAGCACTCGGCGTAATTCGCAGCGAGTTGAAACTCAGGGTGCCGCAAGACGTTTCGATTGTCGGCTTTGACGACATTCCAATGGCGGCATTGCCTGAGTATGATCTGACGACATTGCGTCAGCCGATCAACCGGATGATCGACCAGTCCGTCTCGCTGATGCTAGCTGCGATAGCCGGAAACGACTCAGCCGGTAACGTGAGCATCGTGCCAGAACTGGTCGAGCGCGCTACCGTGGCAAATAGAACCTGATCAGCTTTCGCGCCCAAGCTCTGCCAGAATGTCCACTCCTTGCATGGCCATGAAATGTGGGATGTCGATGAAAATCCAGTTCTCAGCCAGTTTTTCGCCATCGCGGCGGTAGAGATCCACGATCCGCATGTCGGCTTCGACTTCGCCAGGCGGTAGACCAAGAAACCCACCCTTCGACCGTAGGGATAGGCTGGGATAGCCGAAGAACCCGCCGTAGTTGCCCTCGCCCAGGCGCGCGACATGTTCTGTGTGGCGGGCGTATTCCAAGTGGTCCTCGAACGGTCCTGAGTGGCCGCGCCGATAGCCATCGAAGCATGCGCTGGCGCCGATGCCGCCGGGGCCAAACCAGCACATATTGGGCGTCCAAAAACGGGTCATGTGGTCATCGGGCGAGCCAACTTTGTTCGCGCGCAAGTCAGTGACCATGTCGGAGATCAGACCGACACTCGCCCGGCCTTCGGTTTCCGAATGCGCATCGTACAAAAGGCCATCATGCGTCGCAGGTCCAGGCGTCAACAGGACCGATCCGGTTGTGCCCGCGCTTGGATGACGTCCCGATTGCGCCAAGAGGTTCAGGATATCGACATAGCAGGCAGTTTCGGTGATCAGGCCATCATCGACGCGGTGAAATTCGCAGTACCGCAGAAACGCCAGCTTGCGCGACGGGGCAAGGCTGATCCAGGGGCGGTCCCAGGTGCCCATGAGGTGCCCCATCTCGACCACCCAAGTGGACGAGAAGCCATCTATTTCGTTCGACCCGGCCAAGAAGATGTCCGGGCGGCGCTGCAAAGGGCCCATGGCGTCCTTGAGCGGCCGCCAATAGGTGTCAGCGACCGCCGCAATGCCGGCCTGTTCGTGAAACGGATGCATCCCGCGCCACAGAACGTCGGACGCGTAGTAAGGCTCCATCGCCGAGGCGACCGCGTCGCCATCTGCGGCGTCGATGGCGGTGTTCGCGGTACGGACTAGCGCCTTGGCGTCCTGATAGTCAGCCATCCCGGCGCGCCTTTGCGATTTGGATCATCAGGTCCAACTCATTGAAAAGCTGCCATTCCTGCTCGACGATCCCGTCTTTGACGCGCTGCTGCGTAATCCCCCATATCTGGCACCTCTGCCCGGAGGCGTCGCGGTAAAGCCCGCCGCCCGTGTGCGCGGCGTCGGCGCTCCAGCGGGTGGAGATCAGAAAGCCGTCGGCATCGTTGCCCATCCAGTAGACTTCGTCGACCTGGTGCTTCATGTCGGGAAAGGCGGCGCGCAGTTCGCCGACATGGTCACGATAGGCATCTCGCCCCGAGAACTTTCGATCCGTGGCGCCCTCGAAGGGCAGATCGGCGGCATAGCTTTCGTCCAAGACCGAGCCGTCGCCGTTCCAGATATTGTTGTGGATCGCCCGCGAGAACGCATCTGGATCAAAGCCCTCAACAGGTTCGCCAAGGCTCAAGGGACGCTCGGGGCGCACGCCTGCGCGCAGGTCGGCCCATGTTTCGGCGCTCCTCGGCCAGCCGGGGAATGGGTCTGCGGCAAGCCTGTCCGCCTCTTCCCAAAGATCAAGGCCCAACTGCTTGAGCATGGCGGATGTGTTGTAAAGCACGTGCTCCAGGAAAATGTCGTTGCCAAGTGCCACACAGTTGGCAATGACCATGACGTCGACCTCAGCTTCGGTCGGGTCGCCGTATTTGCTCGTCCCGGTGTTCTTGCCCTTGATGCGCGTCAGATGCGAGGTGTGAAACCCGACGCTATCGTCGCCAGCCCAGATCACCTCTTCCGCGTTAAGGACTATGTCGGGGAATGCGCCGGTCGTGTGGTGCGTGTCGCCGACGATCTTGGCGTTGCCGTGCTGCAGACCATAGTCGTCATAGACAAGGCTATCGTCGGAGTAACACGCTTCGATGTATTCGACTTCACGGGCCTCGGTTTCCCAGATGCGATAGGTGATGCGGACGATATAGTCGACGATGTTGCGGTACTCGGGATCGAACCCGGCAAGCGATTGCGACGGCCCGAGATAGGGCGGGATGCGGTGCGCCCCGCCCTTGGTGTAGTTCTTTAGAGATATGTCGAACGACGTGGGCATGTGACCCCGCGACAGGGCGGCGGCCGGATGATGCGATTTCGAGCGATCAGGCATGAATTGGGTCATACGGTCTCTCCAGTATTGGCCAGAAGATCGACGCCCTGTTCGGCAAGGAAATGCAGGATGTCGATGAATATCCAGTTCTCGGCAAGCTTGTCGCCGTCGCGGCGGTAGAGGTCCACGACGCGCATCTCGGCGGCAACATCATTGGCGGGCGCGCCGAGGTAGTCGCCGGTGTTGCGAAGGGTCAGGCAGGGCCACCACATGAAGGCGGCAAAGTTGCCTTCGGCCAGCGCCAGTTCCCAATCGTGGATTTTCACCACGTCTTGCTTTGCTTCGAATGGCAGGGTGTGTCCACGCTGGTAGCCAGGGATTGAAAGGCTGGCCCCGATGCCGGTCGGACCAAACCAGGTCATGTCCGCGTTCCAGAACCGGACCAGATGATCGCCAGGCGACGTATAGCTCAGTGCCAGATCGGTCAGCATGGCGTGGGTCAGATCATAGGTTTCTTGGGTCAGGTCACTGGGTTGAGGGTCGTTCAGCAGTCCATCGTGGGTCATCGGCCCCGGCGACATCATCATGCCACCGGTTTGATGCTGCGCAAACGGGTTCCGCCCCGTTTGGGTCAGGACAGCGAGGATATCGAGAAACTCGACCGTTTCGACAACGGCTCCGTCCCTGACCCGGGACATGGTGGCGAAGGGCAGATAGACGGTTTTTCCAATCGCGGGAATGCCAAGCCAATCCTTGGTAAAGTCGCACAGGAAATTGCCCATTTCGACGACCCAGGTGCCAGCATCCGCGTCAAGGTCGGCGTGGCTGGCAAAGAAGATATCGGTACGCCGCTGGATGGTGGACATGGCATTTTTAAGCGGTGTCCAGATGGTTTCAGCCAGCGGTTCGGGCCCTTCGATCTCGTAAAACGGGCGCATGCCGCGATAGGTGTGATCGGGGGACAGGTACTGTGCGCAAACAGCAGTGGTTTCGGCCCCGGAGGCGGATTTATCACGGGCGGTCGTGTACGCTTGAACAAGCGACTTGGCGGATTGCAGGTCTGCTGACATGGATCTTCCTTAATCTAGAGGTGATGGTTGGGTTGCGGGGTTGCATTAACGACGCGACACACCCTAGGTTTGAAGACGATCTCCCAGATACCATGTGAAAATCAGAGGTGCGGAGGCGAGTGTCAGACGGTCCATCGCGTCACCCTTTCACCGCGCCCGCAGTCAGCCCGCTGACGATCTGGCGCTGGAAGAACAGCACAAGGAAGAACAAAGGCACCATTGCACTGACAACGGCAGAAACGGCAAACATCACATTGCCCTGTTCGCGGATCTGGGTCAGGAAGCTGGCAATCTTGGGCACCATGGTCTGGTTTTCAGAGCTCAGCAACATCGAGGTGATCGCAAAGTCGTTGTAGGCCAAGAGGAAGGAAAACAGCCCGGTTGTGATCACTCCTGGCCACATGACTGGAATGATCACGTGGCGGAATGCCTGAAAACGGGTGCAGCCATCGACCATGGCGCTTTCGTCCAGATCCTTGGGGATGTTCAGGAAGAATGAATGCAGCATCCACAAAGTGAACGGCTGGTTGATCGCCACCAGCACCACGATGGTTGTCGACAGCCGCCCCCAAAGGTTCCATTCGAAGAACGGCAGCAAATACCCCGAAACCAGCGTGATATGGGGCATGGCACGAAATACGAGAGCCGCTATCAACAGCCAGAAGGCATAGCGATAGCCTGAACGCGCCAGCGCATATCCGCCCAACGTCCCAAGCGTCAGCGAAATGATGACGGTACAAACCACAACAATGGTTGTATTCAGAACGTTCCGCCAGAATTCCTCTTGGATCCATGCCCCGTAATAGCCGTTGCCGGTAAATGTGCCGCCTGTCTCGGCTTGGGTGTAGACGCCGTAGATCGCGTTGCGCCAATCGGCTTTGGAAAAGAAGTCACCCTGTACCTTGAAAGAACCCCAGACCGTCCAGATGAACGGGCCAATCGCGATCATCAGCCAGAAGATGATCATCGAGGTCGCAAACCAAGTCAGCAGGCGCGGTGATCTGTTGGCGGCTGATGCCATCAGACGGCCCTCCGGTTAAAGTCGCGCCAGGTCTTGATCAGCACCGGTATCAGCAGAATTGCGATGCCCAGAATGGTCAGCATGGACGTCGCCGCAGCCGAGCCAAACAGCTTATCCTGACCCGAAAGATCGTTGTAGATGATCCAGCTGAGCGACCGGGCCTTTGCTTCGGCCGAAAACGACACGATGGGCTCAAGCACCCGGAAGTTATCCATCAACTGCATAAGAGTAATGAACACCAGCAGCGGCATCATGTAGGGAACGATCACGTAGCGAACCTGTTGAAAGCGACTTGCGCCGTCGATCTTTGCTGCCTCGATGGTATCTGTCGGGACAGTTTGCAGGCCTGCATAGAAGACGACAAAGGCGAACGGTGTCGAGTGCCATATGCCGTAGACCATCAGCATGATCCATGTCAGAGGCGCCGAAGCCTTGAGGCTGAGGTTGGGGTCATCAAAGATGATCTGCAGTGTGGCCCCGAGGATGCCGTCTGCATCGACCATCCAGAACAGGATCAACCCGCCGATCAGCGGCGTGACAATCATCGGCAGCAGTGACGCAAAGATTGTCGGCCCTCTGGTGATTTTGGGGAGCCGGTTCACGCCGAGCGCAATCAACAGCCCAAAGATGATGACAAATGGTGTGACCACGAAAGTGTAGGCCAACGTGAAAAAGATAGCTTTATAAAAGGGTAAATTGTAAACCCCGACGATAAAGTCCCCAAAGCTCTCGGTGGTGTCCCAGATTTCACCAACCTCGGCAAAGGCCAGGTGTCCCCGGTTGGAATAGGTGCCCAAACCATTGAAGCGACCCAGTGGTGCCTCCGCTTTGAGCGCATTGGTCGCTTCCAGATCAACCTGCAGAACTGTCGTGCACTTGAACGGCCCGCAGTTCTCGACTTCGCGCATGACCTGTTCGTGTTCTACAAAGAACGACTGAATCGCGACCGAAAAGATCGGTAATGCGATGAACAGGATCATGGCCAGAAAAGATGGCCAGATGAAGCGCGCAAATGTTCCGTGGGGCATAGTTGACCTTTGAGCAATATGGGGTGCGGCACCGATATGGCGCCGCACCAACCCTGGTCAGTTACTGCAGGAAGCCTTCTTCTTTGGCCGCGTCTGTATAGGCGGCTTCGATATCCGCAAGCGTCTGCTCGGCCGATTCATTGCCCTGCAGGAAATCAGGAACTTCCTGGAAGAACGCAGAATGCAGAAGCCCCATGTAGGGCAGCATCGGGTATGGCTCGGCACCGGCACCCGCGACTGCCGCGACGCCCTCTGCAGCGACGCCTGGCTTGTAGCTATCCATCAACCAAACGGCCTTGTCGTTGTTCGCCATGACCATGTCATCGGAGATGCCATTGACCATAGCGATGAACGTTGCTTCGGCATCCTCATCGCTAATGTTTGCGGCGATGGTGAAGCCGTCCCACCAGAGCGAGGATGCTGGCGTCGAACCGCCCGCAACGGTCATTGCGCCTGCGGGTTTGGTTGCCGCAACGATTTCAGGTGTTGAACCCTCGTCGTCGAGCAATCCACCCACTGACGATCCCCAGACGACAGCCATTGCCAACTCGCCCGATTCCCAAAGCGGCACGACTGCGCCGGTGTTGTAGGTCAGGAAGTCAGGATTGGAATATTCCATCAGAGCCTTAAGCATGTTCAGCGTCGCGACGCCTGCTTCGTTGTTGATGGAGACCTCAGCCGTACCTGGCTTGAAGAATTCGCCACCGTGGCCAAGGTACATGTTCACGACCTCTTCACCGAGATTCCAGTCCGACTTGGTCAGCATTGCGAAAGGGTATTCCATGATGCCCGCAGCGCGGATCGCTTCGGCAACATCGAGAACTTCCTCATAACTCGTTGGGGTCTCTTTGCCGACTTGATCCAGAATATCCTGACGCACGACCAAATGCTGGGCGTTGGCCATGAAGGCAACGGCCATGATCTTGCCGTCAATGCGGATGAGCTGGTTGGGCTGGAGGTTTTGACCGTGTTTGGCAACCAGATCATCCAAAGGACGGATCAGACCTTCGTTCAGCAACGGAACGATCGAGGAATTCGCGACAATCTTTGTCGTGTATTCTGCGGGATTGGCCGTCAGCGCCGCAACCTGAATTTCATTGTGCTTGGTTGAGTGGTTTTTTGCGAACTCTGCCCCTTCACCGACGCAGGCTTCTGCGTTGTCAACAACAGCGTGCAATGCCGGGAAGTCATTGGCGAGAATTCTGACGCTGCCGCTGGTGACCGGGCATTCGGCAAAAGCAGCTCCAGCGGTAAAACCAAGCGCAGTCGAGGCGACGGCGAGACGTGTGAAGATGGACATGTTTTCCTCCCTGTTATCGACCTCTTCGGGTCAGCTTTTGCGCAGTTTTGTGCGACGACGATGCCAAAACCGCATACGTATGCGAGCGCAATATACTTGATTCTTTGGAAATCTCAAAGTCTCAATCCAGGCCGGTCAACACCCGCTGCCGCGCCACCAGATCAACACCGAGTTGTTCAAGAAAGTGCAGATGGTCGATGAAGTTCCAATTTTCCGCGAGTTTTTTACCTTCCCGACGGTATAGATCAACAACCCGCATGGATACTTTCTTTTCGGACTTGGGGGCAAGCCCGATGTATCCGCCAAGTGAAGTGACATCGAACGTCGGCCAGCCGAAGAACCCGCCATAGTGACCTTCGGCAAACTCGGTTCGGTGCCCGAAGAAATCACCCCATTTCAGGCCTTCTTCGAAGGGAACGCAATGCTGCTCAAGATAGCGTTCCTGGGTGTAGGGCGCACCGATGCCGCCTGGCCCCCACCAGATCATGTCTTCATTCCAATCCAACGACAGATCCGTGTTCGTTGTGTGAACGTCTTCCGCCAGCAAGCGGTCGATCATCCTGAGAAACAACTTCAAGGTCTTTTCGCCTTCGTGCACGGGTTGGTTGTCAAAAAGCAATCCGTCATGGGTTCGCGGTCCTGGCGTGACCATCGTAGCGGCGGTCGACGGCGGCAACGCCTCGGCCCGCACCTGCGCCATCAGGTTCAATGCATCCAGGAACAACGTCGTTTCCGTTATCTTGCCGTCCACGACCAGATTGAATTCGGCGTATCTGAGCATTGTTGACTGTCGGGTCGGACGCATTCCGAGAAACGGTCGATCGAACAGACCCAGAAAGTGCCCCATAGAAGCGACCCAAACGCCAGGTTCATCGTTCAAGCGGTTGTAGCCTGCAAAGAAGATATCCGGTCTGCGTTGAAGTGGCGAAAACGAATTTCGCAATGGTCCCCAAAAATTCTTGCCGGCCTCCTCGGCACCGACGCATTCACGAAACGGAGCCGTGAACTGAAACTTGCAATTCGCACTGGTTTCAATCGAAAGCGCGTCAGCTAGTGCGAGGTTCGGTGCAGTGTCTATGTGCCGCTGGTGCGACAAGACTGTCTTCTTGGCTGCGGTCAGTTCCTGTTCTTGGTGATCCATGGAGCCCCTCTGATCTAAATATCGCTATCACTCTACTCGAAAGACAGTACCGCGAAAGTGGCAACGACATTGACCCCTCATGAAAGGACTCCCGATTGTTTGGGCTGTCGCTCAGAGAAAGCGAACGCTACCTTTTTCACGCACGTAGCGGCGGTCCACTATCGGCGTCGCCAGAATTGAGTGAGCTGCCCCAAAAAGTTCCCGGATACCGCATTTGTGCGTTTCGCCGCCCTCACGACTCGTATAGTGCGAAGCTTTGGTTGCATGTCCCGGATTTCCGCTTTGTCTCACGACCCGTAAATCGCAGTGCAAAACTTCGCTGCGCCACGAACGAATGGCGGCTATCCTAGCTGCCGTGCAGCATCGAAGGCGCAGCAACTGCGGCCATTTCCGTGCTGCGAGCGCGCGCAGCAAGGAAACCAAATTCACACAATGGGCTCGAAGAAGTCATTCGCTGCGTTTTGCTCGAACGTCTGCTTTGTTTTCGATCAGTAGATTTTCCAATAGGGCCTGCCATAGTGAGACAGGGACGATCTGTGGAATGGATGTCTCATTAGACTAGGTGTTGATTTTTGAGACACAATGCCTCATATTGTTTAAGAACCGTGTGAGACAGGAGCGCCAAAATGCTTATCGGCTATGCCCGAACTTCGACACTAGAACAAAAAGCCGGTCTGGAGGCGCAACGTGACGAACTTGAGACGGCTGGTTGCGAAAAGTTGTTTGAGGAGCAGGTATCATCTGTCGATGTAAGAGCGCGCGAAAGGCTCGCTGAAGCGTTAGATTACGTGCGCGAAGGCGACACGCTGATCGTTACGCGGCTGGACCGGCTAGCGCGATCAGTGCCGCACCTCTTGGAGATACTGGATAAGCTGACAACCAAGGGTGCAACACTCCGTATCCTGGGTATGGGCATCGATACGAGCACACCTACTGGTAAGCTGATGCTGACAGTCTTGGGCGGTATCGCCGAGTTCGAACGTGAGATTATGTTGGAGCGGCAACGAGAGGGCATCGCCAAGGCGAAGGCCGCCGGGAAATACAAAGGACGGAAGCCAACTGCCATGGCTCGGTCTAAGGAAGTTTTGGAACTGCACGGAGCGGGCACAGGAGCCACGGAGATATCCAAAAGACTTGGGATTGGGCGAGCCTCAGTCTATCGCATTCTGTCCACGAAGACGAGTGCAGAGCTCGCCTAGCGAACGACTTGCCGCAAAACTAGTTCAGCTCAACCAGGTGAAGTGAACTCAAGTTCACCGACTTCACATTCTGGCTGAAGAAAGAAAGCGGACTTTCGTTTTGCCTGGAATGAACGACTGCTGTGCGGACGAAGGAGCCATTGCCTCCAGCCGCGCGCCTTATCTGTCAGGCATCGAGAAAACCCCGGAGCGCCTGGATAAACACATCGAATGTTGGGTGGCCAGGGACAGGCAGGTGGTTCGCGCTTTCCAACACCAACAGCTCCGAGCCGGGAATGCCTGCAGCAAGTTTCTTCGCCTGCACCAAGGGATGTATTGAATCGTTACGACCTTGAATGATCAGAGTCGGGCATTCGACATTCTTCAATACATCGATGATTGATGCATTGTTGGACCGGTCGCGGTGATCGAGCATGAATTTCTGAGAGGCGCTTTCCTGCATTAGTCCCACCATTTGCCGCACGCCTTCGGCCGGACCCTCGGGAAAATAGGCCGTGAGAAAGGCAGTGGCGATCCCGCCTTCATGCTGGTCCCAACCTGCCTCCATCATAGCCTTCAAGACCTCGGGCTGGCCTTGCGCCTCACGAATCCCGCGGCCCTCTGCATACCCGCCAACCATGACAAGGTGTGTGAGCCTCTCAGGATGCGTTGCAGCGAATAGGACGGCTGGCAAACACGCACCAGATTCGCTCATGAGAGCAAATCGGTCTAACCCGGCGGCATCGGCAACGGCGACCATATCCTCGACATTCTCTTCGATGCTAAGCGCTTCATCCAACGCCTCCGACAGACCCGTTCCGGCCCAGTCCATTTGAATGAGCGTACGACCCTCTCGATAGGCATCATAGCCATCTCGCAAGATCGGTATGTGCCACGCCTTCTCCTTGCTAAGCGGCGGACCATCAAGTTGAAACAGCGGTGGTCCGGAACCGGAAACAAGATAGGCCAAAGAGTGCCCGCGCTTTGAGATCGTGTATCGCACCTTGGGAGCCATTGGTTTTTCCAAATTTGGGCGGTCGGTGGCGTCGCCGCCTGTAACAACAGCAACCATTTCCAGACCTCGCCCGTGATGTGTCCGAATTACCTTCTGCTGCTTTCCGTTGTCTCCAATCGCACGGCGTGCTGCAGCGATCCGGGCGCTGACGGCACTTTCGGAAACGACGCGTCCGCCCCAGACGGCGTCAATGATCTCATCTTTGGTCACTAATCTTGAAGGGTTCTCCGCCAGAAGCCGCAGCAAATCGAAAACTTGCGGTTCGATGGCAACTTCCAGACCGGCGCATTTCAGTCGGCGGCTGGCAGTGTCGAGTTCGCAATCTCCAAAACGGTAAAACAATGAGACAAACCTTTGATCCAAGCTGATCTTTGAAATTCTAGACAAATCCAAATGAATTCACAGGGATTTCTAAGGGCTGCCTTCAAGCGAAGATCTTTTACCCCTGTCACAGTGGCAACAGGAACAAGGAGAAAGACGATGAATGCCCCTTTTGATACCGCCCTGCTCAAGCATTTGCCCGATCACCTATCCCCGCTGACCGAAGCTGATCGCGCTGCCGAAAAACTATCGCGTCCCTATCGCCCAACGTTCCATGAGTTCGCGGCGCAGGTTTTCTCCGCGGTGCCACGGCATCTAAAATCTGAGTTGCCACGAACTGCGGCAACTACGCGGCTGTGAAAATCGAAAGACCAATTTGGGCTCGAAGCGGTCATTCGCTGCGGGTTGGATGAATGGCTGCTTTCAATGCTGTGATTAATGCAAGTGCATCTGGGTGAGTGAACTCAAGTTCGCTAGGTTCTGGACCCATTAATTTGGTTGCCGTCATCTCGGCTGCATGATTCAAGCCCCTGAGTTTCAGGGGTATAACATGAGTAATCTATT